>CBDUBO010000114.1:0-6975 GCA_965365405.1 uncultured Rhodothermales bacterium
TCCGCAGCCGCTTTCTCGACGAGGTAGATGCGTCCGTGATCCGAACCGAAACGGGCCGCGCGATGCCGCAGCAGGAGGGCCGCTTCCAGATGCAAGCGCCTCCGTCCGCTTCCCGCTCGACGGCCCGCACCGTCACCTACGACGAGGTGGATCCGCACTACTACCGCACGCCCGTTGGTGGCACGAAGCCCGCCGCGCGCGGCAACGACGGGCGGCAGGTCGTGTACGACGACGAAGAAGGCGCTATCGTGCCGGGCGTGGTGGTCGAACACGCGCAGTTCGGGCGTGGCAAGGTGCTGGCCCTCGAAGGACAGGGCGACCTGGCCAAGGCCACGGTTTTCTTCCACGACCACGGGCAGAAAAAGCTCGTCCTCAAGTTCGCGCGCCTCCAGCGCGTGGGCTGACGGCGGTGCGCGACGTGCTGATGGTCGCCCTCGGCGGCGCGGTCGGCGCGCTCGCGCGCTACGGCGTGGCGGTGTGGCTGAGCGTTCCAACAGGCCGATTCCCATTTGCCACCCTCGCCGTCAACCTGGCAGGCAGCTTCGCCATCGGGCTTCTGGGCCCTGCCCTGCTGCGCCACGACGCCTGGCGGCTACTGGTGGTGACGGGCGTGCTGGGCGGCTTCACCACGTTCTCCGCCTTCAGTTTGGAAACGCTCGCCCTGTTTCAGGCCGGACGCACAGGCGCAGCGCTCATTTACGTGATCGGAAGCGTGGCGGGCGGCGTGTTGTGCGCCGCGCTCGGCTTCGCGCTGGGCCGCTGGCTTTCGCTCCCTCACTCCTGAGCCGCGCGGTCGAACTGCTCTCGACTCTGAGGCACAGCAACCATGCTCTATCCAAGTTGGCGCTTTTTTCAGGCGGCTCCCCAACGTGACCAATTGTTTGTAAATGCTGCATTTAGGTTAGATATTTTATAATGCTTCTTAAACCACGCATCCCCACGTGGCTCGTTAGACCGCAGTGTGCCTGCTCACCAGGTGGCTCTGCTCATACGATCTGATTCAGTAAAACTATGAAGCCCTCCTTGATCTTCGCTTTCTGCCTCGCTGTTCTGGTCGCACTGACCGGCTGCGACTCCACCGCACAAGAAGCACGGCCGGTGACCCTGGTCAACGACACAGATTACTTGATCGTTTACACTATTAGGCATCCTCTTATGAGGTCACCGGAATACGGTTTTCCACAGGCCATAGACGACATTAATGATATAAAATCACCTTTTAAATTAGTTTTACCCCAAACTACATTCGATATTGAAAATTGCGCATATCGTGATTTTCATCCTAATGGTAACCTTAATAATGCATGGATTATAAATATTTACAAATACCGCCTATCACCCAGCGACAACTCGGCACAGCGGATCTCAAACTACCGTTTTGGATCCGTTGACGATGTAATAGACACTCTCGCAAAGACCGGCTGCCAGATCAGGATGAGCAATACCAAGTACCTGAGACAGCTTATGGAGATGAGTTCTCCCTGATCCTATCCCAAGCGACCAGACGCTCAAATACGTTTTCATCTCCACGAAGCGATTGCTGCGCCACCCCTCCTCCCTGTGATTCAGTCCTCACGCTCGAACTGCTCTCGGAAGAACTGGAGGTGGTAAGGCAGCACCCGCACCCAGTACGACCACGTGTGCCCTCCCGGACGCTCCACGTAATCGTGGGGAATCTTGCGAGCCATCAGGATCTGGTGCACCATCCGGTTGTCGGGCAGGAAGAAGTCGTCCACGCCGCAGTCAATGAGCAGCGGCGGGATGTGGTCGGGAGAAGCGCGCAGCAGTAGGGCAGAAACGGAATGGTCGGCCCAGCGGTCGGGACGGGCGCTGTACGGGCCGAGGTGCTGGGCGATGTGCCAGCGCGTGGTGTCGTAGCGCAGGTCGAGGCCGCCGCTCATGCTGGCCGCCGCGCCGAAGGTTTCGGGGTGGCGCAAGGCGAGAAAGAGCGCCCCGTGCCCGCCCATGCTCAGGCCCGTAATGGCGCGCCCGTGCTTTTCGGTGATCACTGAGTAATGCGCCTCGATCCACGCGGGCAGCTCGCGCGCCACGAACGTCTCATAGAGGCTGCGGGGCCGCTGCGGGCTGTCCAGGTACCAGCTATCTGGCGAGCCATCCGGACACACGATCACGACGCCGAAGCGGTCGGCGAGGGGGCGCAGGTCGGTGTTGCGCGCCCAGTCGAACGCGCCGCCGCTGTAGCCGTGGAGCAGATAAACGACGGGATGCGGCCCCGCGGCATCCGGGACAGCCACGACGGCGGTGAGGAGCGTGTCCATCGCAGCACTCTGCACCTGCACGGTGTCGAGCCGGCCCGCCCACGCGCCAGGCGCAATGAGGGCGGCGAGTACGAGATACAGAAAGACTTTCATGTGCCTACGGACGGTTGGAAAGGCGGAGCACCCGCTGCGCTGCCTGCGCGCCTCGGCTGTCGAGCCACTGCACCACGACGGCCGTGGCCCCGCTCGTGAGCGGCTGCCCCAGTACCGCCTGGCCGATGCGCCCGTTGCGGACGGGGTGGATGGTGAGCAAACTAGGTCGCTGGATGGCGACAAACGTGCCACCGGGCGAGGCGAAGGCGTCCTCGGCGTCACGCGCGGCCTGTAGCACCGTTTCCCAGCGAATGGCACCCTGCACGCCCGCCATCGAAACGGGCGGCACGAGCGGGATCTCGAAATCGGCGGCGCGGCCCGCCCCTACCATTTCGATGGGTTCGAGACGCCCGATGGCGACCCAGCGGCCCCGGCGGCGCACGACCCCCCAGTTGGCCGGGTCCGGTTCTGGGATGTATGCGTCGCGGCGGCTGCCGGGCAGCTTTTCCAGGTACGACTCGGCCCCGCGCAGCAGCGCCGTATCGCCCTCGCGCCCCAGCACGGCCGCGATGTCCGCCCCGTCGGTGTCCAGGCTGTCGAGCGGGAGGACGGCGAGCGTGTTGAAATCCCACGGCGACGCGCTGCCGTCGCAGTAGCCCGCCGTGCGCGTCTCGACGGCCACGTGCCGACCTCCGGCGAACAGGATGCGCTGCTGGCGATACCCTGTGCAGTACTCGCCGTTGAAAACGCCAATGCCCGTGTACTCAGGCACAGCGCCCGGGGCTGCCGCCCACACAAAGTCCTCGCCCCAGCGGTTGTAACGGCTCCTTTTGGTGCCGATCTGCACGAATCCGCGTCCGGCGGGCAGCAGCAGGCCCGTACCGCTCACGCTCCGGAAGCGTCCGCCCGCGTCGGCATAGACCAGGAGGGAGCGGTAGCCGGACGTGGCCAGGGAGTCGGAGCCAACCTGTCCGGGCAGCGCCGTGCGGCTGGTTTCGCGGACGCGGTAGCCCAGCAGCAGGGCTTCCTGCGCCTGCGCTGAGGCGGGAAAGAGAAAGACGAGGAGAAAAAGAACCGTCAGGAGCTTCATGCGGCAGCATCAGGGGCGTGAACGCGATCAACGTCCCCCGAAGCGCAATGGCTCCGACACCGCCCTCAGCGTCCGAAGAAGTAATAGAGGATGCAACCGAGCAGCGGGAAGATGAGGATGAGCACGATCCACAGCACCTTCGAACCCGTATCGCGCCCGCTGCCGGCCACCTCGATAATGGCGATCACGTCCAGCACGAGCACGAGCAGGCCGCAGCAGCCCAGCGACCACGGCGCGCGGATCATGTCCACGAGGTTGCCGTCGCCCGTGGTGCAGCCGGTAAAGAGGGCTGCCACGAGCAGCGCGGAGAGGGCGAGCGCGCCCCGGTGGAGGGTTTTGGTCATAGCTCCAGGGAGGTTGAGAGGGAAAGTGAAGATGCATTCGGCAGGCACGGCGATCCACGTGCTGCCCGTGAGGCTTGTGTTACACCTGCGCCCGCTACGGCGGCCCTTCACCGCTTGTTACGGGAACGGCGGCACGGAGCGGCCCGTTTTCGCGCCCGTTGCATTCTCCTTTCCCCCGCTCATGCGCATCGGCACCATCGAACTGGGCCCCCGGCCCCTCCTGCTCGCGCCGATGGAGGACGTGTCCGATCCGCCATTCCGCCTGCTTTGCAAGCGTTAC
Organism: uncultured Rhodothermales bacterium; assembly: GCA_965365405.1. GTDB lineage: Bacteria > Bacteroidota > Rhodothermia > Rhodothermales > BA12 > CBDUCD01. Next base: position 4,027 of record CBDUBO010000114.1, read on the forward strand.
GGGGCCGACCTGCTCTACACCGAGTTCATCTCGTCCGGCGGGTTGATGTACGAGGCCGAAGAATCGCACCAGAAGCTCGACATCTACGACGAGGAGCGCCCGGTCGCCATCCAGATTTTCGGCGGCGAGATAGACCAGGTGCGAGAGGCCACGAAAATCGTGGACGCCGTGGGGCCGGATCTCATCGACATCAACTTCGGGTGCCCGGTCAAGAAGGTCGTCTGCCACGACGGCGGCGCGGGGATTCTGCGCAACCTGCCTAAGATGGAAGCCATCACGCAGGCCGTCGTCGAGACGGCGACGCGGCCCGTGACGGTCAAGACGCGCCTTGGCTGGAGCGACGAGACGATCCAGATTCTCGAGGTGGCGCGGATGCTGGAAGCGGTCGGCATCCAGGCCCTTGCCGTGCACGCCCGCACGCGCGCGCAGATGTACACCGGGAACGCCCGCTGGGACTGGCTGCGCCGCGTCAAGGAGGAATCCGGCATCACGATCCCACTGATCGGCAACGGCGACGCCGACACCCCGCAGCGCATCGAGGCGATGTTCGATGAGACGGGCGTGGACGCAGTGATGATCGGGCGGGGGGCCATCGGCAACCCGTGGATTTTCCGCGACACCAAGGTTTTTCGGGAAACGGGCGAAGTGCCGCCGCCGCCTTCCTGGGAAGAGCGGGTGCGTGTAGTGGGCGAGCACCTGACGCTCAAGTGCGAGTGGCTGGGCGAGCACAAGGGCGTGCTCGAAATGCGGCGCATGTACGGCGGCTACTTCAAGGGCTTCCCCGGCGCGAGCCGCCTGCGCACGCGCATCATGGACACCAGCACCCGCGACGGCGTGCTCGAAGTACTGCTCAACTTCTCCGAGCAAGACCTGCATGAAAACGTCCGCGTGACGCTGCCGCGCGCCGTGCGCAAGCTCACGCTGCCCACGCCCACGCGCGCGGCGGACACCGCCGAAGCCTAACTGCGCCTGCCGCGCTTTCAGCCTGCGAGCGCATCCACGATAGGCGCAACGCCGGTGCGAACGGGATCCACGGTGGGCAGTCCGTACTGCGCCTGCGTCTGCGCAATGGCGCGCAGCGCGTCGGCCTCGTCCAGCTTCGACGTGTTGAGGGCAATGCCGGCGAAGCGCACGTCCGGGCTGGTCAGGCGAGCAGCGTGGAGGTAGTAGTCCATGCAGGCCTGGAGATCCGGCAGCGGGAAGCCGGGCACGCTGGCGATGTGGGTGCGCGCGGCGTCGTGGCACAGCACGAGCACGTCTGGCTGGCTGCCGTGGACGAGCCCGAGCGTGACGCCCGCGTAGGCCGGATGGTACAGCGACCCCTGCCCCTCCACCAGATCCCAGTGGTCGGGGTGCGCCGAGGGCGTAAGCCATTCCGCCGCCCCGGCGACGAAGTCCGACACGATGGCGTCGATGGGGATGCCTGACCCGGCGATGAAAATGCCCGTCTGGCCCGTGGCGCGGAAATCAGCGTCCATGCCGCGCTTTTTCATCTCAGCGGCCAGGGCGAGCGACGTGTACATCTTGCCCACCGAGCAGTCCGTGCCGACGGTAAGGAGGCGGTGGCCGGTGCGCGGCGCGCCCGTGCCTGCACCAAACTGGCGCTGCGGGTGGCGGGCTTCGAGCAGTTTACGCCCCGTACGCCGCGCCGCCTCCGCGATGGCCGGGTCGGCGTCGAGCCGGTCGTGCAGGCCGTTGGCCACGTCCAGCCCCGCTTCGAGCGCCTCGATGATAGAGGCGCGCCAGGCCGGCGAGACGACGCCGCCGTGGTTGGCCACGCCAATGATCATCGTGCGCGCGCCCGAGGCGGCGGCTTCTGCGGGTGACATCTCCGGCAGGTCAAGGCGAGCGGCGCAGCCCGGCAGGCGGTACTGGGCCAGGCAACGCTCCGGGGCCCAGTAAGCCACACCGAGGGCGGTCTTGGCGTTGCGGTGTTCGGGCGCATCGCCCAGGAAAAGCAGGTAGGGAGCGTCGAGTGTCACGGCAGCAGGGAGATGGAGGCGCAAAGATAGCGGCAAGCACGGAGGCCAACCATCCTCCCGGCGAGCCCGCGTCTATCTTGGCCAAACTTGCAATAAGCCTGTAAGCTCACGGCAATGTGGCACTTACCGTTGCCCCGAGCTAGTTGAACTTGCCACTACGGGTATCTTCTTTGCAGTAAGCGGCATTCTGCGCCCATGCCGGGTGTCTGCCTTTAACCTCTGTCTGTCCCATGTCCACTCCTCTACCGTTCCAGACGCACTTCAGCATCAGGCCGCTGGTCGGGATCTGGCAGGAGATGCTGCACAGTGGAAGCGACAGCGAGCGTACGCTGGCGAAGGCGGTGCTGGAGGCGACTGGCGGTGAGGAAGGCCTGACGGCACTGGCCGAGGAGACACACGCAGAAGCGAAGCGCGCCATTCCGCTGCTCGTGAGCGCGCTCCTGCCCGTGGCAGAGTCGGGGCTGGCCGTGCGGGCGCTTTCCAGCCCGTTCAGCCTCAACATCACCTACGCGACGCCCTCCTACCGGGCACTGTGCCCGCGCATAGACCCGGCTACCCTGGCTACCGAGCGGACGATGCTGGCGTATCACCACGCGCTGCGCACGCTCTACGACGCCGAAACCGACTTTACCCCTTCTCTCCTGCACGCTATCACGGACGAGAGTGCGCTGGAGCGGTACCTGATGTTCGACCTGGACGCGCGCTACTGCACCGTCCGCTACACCGGCACGCTGCCCGCGCTGAGCAGCGCCACCCTCGAAGCGCTGCTGCACGACCCGATGAACCAGGCGCTGTGGGCCGAACATCTGCCGCCTGAAAACCTCGTCTTCGAGGGCTTTACCGTCGTCCGCGCAGTGGATGTGACGCGCCACTACGCTTTTTCGCAGCTCTGCCGCCTGCTGCTCAGCCCCACCGCGCTCACGGACGCCACCCACTTCGACGAGTTGGAGCGCGGTTTCCGCATCCT
>CBDUBO010000115.1:0-6975 GCA_965365405.1 uncultured Rhodothermales bacterium
CGTCGAGCAGGCGGTACGGATCGTCGGCAGCAGTGAGGGGCACGCCGTCCACGCCCACCAGGTAATGCCCTGCTTTCACCTTCATGCCGGGCCGGTCGAGCGGGGCGATGAGGCCGGGATTCCAGCTTTCGGAGGTGTAGATGCGTGCGATGCGCCAGCCGCCGTCGTGCGCTTCCAGGTCCGCGCCCAGCAGTCCCACCCGCACGGTGTCCACGGCGGGATAATCGCCGCCAAAGACGAAGCTGTGCCCGACGGACAGCTCCCCGTTGACCTGGTCGAGCAGGTACGTGAGGTCACTCCGGTGGCGGACGTAGGGCACGAGGGGCGCATAACGCGCCTTCACCTCGTTCCAGTCGCGCCCGTGCATACCGGGGTCGTAGAAGTAGTCACGCTCGTAGCGCCACGCCTCCTCGAACATCTGCTGCCACTCGGCCTGCCGGTCGAGGCGGGTGCGGAGCGTCAGCCGCAGGGTTTCGCCGCCGTCGCCGGGGGGCTGCCCGGTGCCGACGACACGCCAGCGGCTACCGGTCTGCACGAGCAGCTTTTCGCCGTTGGCGGAAAGCGCGGCCTGCTGCACGCCGCCCACAAACTCCTGCGCCTCGCGATCTTCGAGCGTGAACTTGTGGAGGGTCATACCTGGCCCGTCGCCGTACGCGCCGAGAAAGACCGATCCCTTTGGCCCGGCAAGCGTCAGGGCGTACTGGGCGGAAGGCACGGGCAGGGCAATCGTGCGCCGGTCGAGCCGGTCGAAGTCGATGCGGACGGCAACGGCTGCTTCCTCGTCGGCGTCCTCTTCGTCGTCTTGTTCGTCTTCATCCTCCTGTCCCGTGTCGTCGTCTGTGGGGTCGGCCTCGACGGGTTCTTCGTCGCTGCGGGGCGGGAAGGGAGAGGGGTCGTCCGCGCGCAGCACGACGACGTAGGCGCCGTATGCGGGCTCGGCACGCATCGCGCTCGTGTTGGCCCAGCCGCTGCCGAGGGCTACGTCGGTGCTGGCCAAGAAGTAGAGGTGCCGCCCGTCGCGGTCCCACGCGGGCGCGAACGCATCGGCGAGCGGATCGGTGAGCGCGTGCGTCTTGCCCGTCTCGGCCGACCACACAGTGACGCGGCGGAACTGGTTGGAGGCCGTTTTCGCGTAGGCGAGCCACCGGGAATCGGGCGACCACGCCAGCCCCATCCGCCCGCGTTCGATGTTGACACCGCCCACGTCCACGGTCTGGATGCGGCCCGATTTCACGTCCACCACGCGCACGCGCACGTCGTCGTCCACAAAGGCGATGTGCTGGCCGTCGGGCGACCAGGCGGGGTCCCAGCCCAGCTTCGATTCGCCGATGGGAATGCGCCGCGGCGCAGACAGTCCATCCTGCGCGCCGACCATGAGGGCGTAGCCCTCGCTGCCGGCGTCGGAGAACCATGCCACCTGCTCCCCGGAAGGCGACCAGACGGGGTGGCGGTCGGCCGCCTCGGAGCTGCGCGTGAGGTTGCGCGCGTCGCCATGCTCGACGGGCACGGTGAAAATCTCACCGCGCGCCTCGAAAACGGCCCGCACGCCCGTCGCGGACAGCGCTGCCGCCGTCGCGTCGCCGGTGACGTTTTCCCACCGCGTCTCGGCCCACGGAAAGTCGCCGCGCACGGTGATGTGGAGTTGCTGCGTGGTGCCGGTGGACGGGTCGAGGGTGTGGAGGTAACCGTCCCGCTCGAACACGAGCGCGTCCGGCCCAGCCGTGAGCGTCTTGATGTCCGCCCCGGCAAACGTCGTTTTCTGCACCAGCGCGCCCGTGGCCGGGGTGTAAGCCCACACGTTCCCCGTCCAGTCGCGGTCGGAGAGAAAGTAGATCGTGCCGCCCATCCACACGGGCTGCGTGTCCGTGGTGCGGTCGGGGTTGGGGATGGAGGTTTCTGCGAGCGTACCCAGGTCGAGCACCGTCAGCGGCGTGTTCTGTCCGCCTCGGTAGTTGCGCCACTCCACGTCCCACCGCTCCACGCGATCCACCACCAGGCGGCGACCGTCGGGGGAAAAGCTTCCCGCGGTGCCCCAGGGCGCGGGCAGCATCGTGGAGGGGCCCCCGTCCATCGGCACCGTCCACAGGCGGTCGTAGCCCGTTGGCGCCGTCTCGCGCAGCGAGGCGTAGAGCACGCGCTGCCCGTCTGGACTCCAGCCCCGCGCCCGCGACGCCACCGGATACCACGTCAGGCGCGTCGGCGCGCCGCCGTCGGCAGAGACGACGTACACGGCGTCCACGCCGGAGCGGTCGGACGTGAAGGCGATGTGGCGACCGTCGGGCGAGAAGTGCGGGTCGGCCTCGACGGCGGGCGTGCTCGTGAGGCGTCGCGCCTCGCCGCCGCTGCGCCCGGCAATCCACAGGTCGCCACCGTAGGCGAAGGCCACGTGCGTGGCGCTCAGCGTGGGCTGCCGCAACAGCCGGGTTTCCTGCGCCGTCGCCCCCGAAGGATTGCCCATCAGCGTAATGAGCAGCAGGATCAGGGTGAGGCAGAACCGGGCAAGTCGAGTACGCGGCATGGCGAGGGCTGGTTGAAGCGAGCGGCGGGAAACGCCAAAGGTGCATCATTCAGGCCGAAGATGCTACCCCTTAGAAATACAGAAGCGGCCCCGGCGCGGAAGTGCGCCGGGGCCGCTGCGTCTTCAGACGCGCCCTTCGGTCAGTGCGTGAGGGCGTGCTTGGCCTGGTAATAGCCATGCCGCACGGCGTCCTTCACGTTGTCCCACGTACTGTCGTCGTCCTTGTAGCGGGTGTTGTAGTCCGTGGCGAGGTCGCGTTCGACCTCGTCGAACTCGCGATCCTGGTAAGCCGTGCCAGCCGCGTAGCCGTACTCGTAGGCCGGTCGGTAACGGTCGTACGCCTGCCCGCCCTTGCGGAACGTCTGCTCGTAGTGCTCGCGAAATTCCGGCTCGGCAGCCGTCAGCTCGGTTTTGTCGAGCTGCTCGACCTCGATGCGGGTGCGCCGCACCGTGCCGCCCACGGTTTCCTCGCGCATCTCGACGTTTTTGCCGACGCGCACCTCGCCCGTGACGCGGGCTTCCTTCTCGACGACGGCTTCTTCGGCGCGTTCGACCATCTCGATGGTCTTCTCCTTGAAGGCCGCCTCGACCTCGCCCGGGTTGGCGATGCGGTCCACCTTCTGCCGGTCCACGTCCACGTGTTCCTCGCGCAGCCGCAGCGTTTCTTCGATGCGCTCGGTGTCCACGTACTTGTGTACGCGCACGCCGCCGCGCACCACTTCACGCTTGCCAATCTTGAGGTTTTCCTCGATCTCTTTCAGGCGCTGCTGCTGCTCACCGGCATAGCGCTGCTGCTCCGCGAGGCGCTGCTCGCGTGTGAAAGGTTTCGCGGTGGTGTCGTAGCCCTTGAAGCCTTCCTTCTGGTAAGCCTTGGCGCGGTCTTCGTAGCGCACCGGGTTGTGGCGGGCCATGATGTCCACAGCCTTCTCGCTGTCGGTGTCGTGCACGCGGGCGATGACGAGCGAGCCGCCACGCCGCACGGCTTCAGCGTAGAAGTGCGCCTCGTCCTCGTCCACGCCGTAGCGCGTGAGCACGTCGAGGGTGTTGTCGGTTCGGCTCATCTCGTAGCCCGTCAGGTCGTTCTCGTCGTGCGAGGCCACCTGGAAATGGTCTTTGCCGAAGCCGGCTTTTTCGAGTTCGCTTACGACGCGGCGCGCCGTGGTCTGGTTGTCGTAGAGTCCTACAATTGTCTTAGCCATGGGTATGGTTTGATTTGTGATTGTGTGTGAATGGGGCGAACCGGGCAGGCTCACGCCTCTGGCGTGGCCGGTAGCCGTTCGGTTTCGACCCGGGTCCGGCGCAGGGTGACCTCTTGCGGGTCACGGGTCTCGTCGCGGTGCCGGGTGATGCGCACTTCTTCTCGCAGAAGGAGGCGCTTCTCAACGACGAGCACTTCTTCGTACACGGGGACGACGACGGTGTCGCCTTCGTGTCGAATGGGTTGTGGACTGTCCACGTAGGTGCCGACGGGCACGTGCGTGACGTGGACGGTTTCACGCATCAGGGGCTCGTCCACTACTTCTGTAGTGGTTTCCACGTGCTGCTGCACGCGGAGCCGCCCCGTCTCGCGGATGGTTTTGCCGACGTGGAGATGCTCTTCGGCTTCGAGCAGCTTCTGTTCGGCAGACGCGGGGCGTGTCAGTTCGCGGAAAGGGACGTTGACGTAGTAGCTGCCGTTGGCCTGCTGCTGCAAGAGCGCGGCAGGCAGGTGACAGCGCGTGCCGTCGCCGAGCCGCACCGCCACGGTGCCCGCGTGGTCGCGGAGGTTACCTTCGAGCACGGCTTGCGCGCCCTCAGCGTCTGTCAGGCGAATTCGGTCTTTCATGTGCGCGGCTTCCGGGCGCAGGCGTAGCCGTACTGCACGGCGTCGCGGTCGCGGTCGTACGTGCGATCCGGGCGGTGCGTGGCGTATTCGCGCTGCAGATCGGTCTCGGCGGCGGCGTAGTCGCGGTCGCGGTACGCGTCGGCGCGGCTCCGCTCGTAGCCAAAGCGGTAGGCCGCGTCGTAATCGTCGTACGCGCCGCCCGCTTCGCCGTAGGTCGTCTGGTAGTGCTGGCGAAATTCGTCGGCGTAAGCGTCCGAGTCGAGCTCGCCCACCTTTTCGCGGCGGACGACGTGCCCGGCCTCGTCGAAAACGGTGACGGAAGCGCCTGCCGCCTTGTCCAGCGGCGCGGTGAGATAGACGACGCCGTCGCCGATGGAAAGGTCGCGAGCGGGATATTCGGTGCCGTCTTCGAGCACGACGGCGTCCACGCGCTCGGCGTCCGTATCGACGATCATGCGGGCGACACGCCCGACCTCTTTGCCTTCAGCATCGAGTGCCGCGTAGCCGCGCACGTCCTGCTCGTCGAACTTGAGTTGCCAGTCGCTGGTGTCGGAAAGTGCAATGCGGGACATGGAAAATGGTCAGGTCTAACGTTTTGAATTTGCGAGTGTTAACCCTGCATATCAGGGTCCTTGGTATAGGACAGGGCCGCGCCCCACGATGATCCGACTTCAGCCGCGCAAACGCGCCCTTGGGCCCATCAGGACCACACTGTAACATGCAGCAACCAAAACCCCTCCTGCTGCCTCCAGCGCCCGCCCTCCATGCCCCCACCCGATCCGTTCGTCCTGTCGCTGCGCGGACGCGTGCTCGACTGCCGCCCGTTCGAGGGCGTACTCGCCACGCGCGGCGCGCACGTCATGGGCATCCTCAACGTCACGCCCGACTCGTTCTCGGACGGCGGGCGCTTCACCGCGCTCGACGCCGCGCTCTACCGGGCCGAAGCGATGCTGGAAGAAGGCGCGGCGATCCTCGATGTGGGCGGCGAGAGCACCCGCCCCGGTGCGCCCGCCGTGGACGCCGAAGAAGAGATGCGGCGCGTGCTGCCCGCTATCGAAGCCCTCGCGTCCCGCTTCCCCGACGCGCTCCTCTCTGTGGACACCTATAAGCCGGCGGTGGCGCAGGCCGCCCTCGATCGCGGCGCGCACGTGGTCAACGACGTGACGGGCCTGCGCGAGCATCCAGAGATGGCGCACCTGGTGGCCCGTTTCGGCGCGGGCCTCGTCGTGATGCATAGCCGGGCGCGCACGGGCGGCGGCGCGGCCCCGGACGCCTACACCGATGTGGTGGCGGAGGTGACGGCGGCGCTGCGCACTTCGGTGGAGCAGGCCACACACGCGGGGGTAGAAAGCGTCGTCGTGGACGCGGGCTTCGGCTTCGGCAAGACGCCGCCGCAGAACCTGGCCCTGGTGGCGGCCACCGACCGCATCCGGGCGGCGTTGCAGCGTCCGGTGCTGCTCGGCCTCTCGCGCAAAAGCACCATCGGGGCGCTGCTGGGCACGGCCCAACAACCCGCGCCCACTGACGCGCGCCTCTACGGCACGCTGGGGGCGACGGCGGTGGGCGTGCTGCGCGGCGCGACGCTCGTGCGCACCCACGACGTGCGGCCTACGGTGGAGCTGCTGCGCGTGTTGGCGGCAACGGTGGAAAGCGAGGGCTGATTGGCCGGCAGAAGTCCGATCCAACGCTGCCCACCTCTAAACCCGCCACGCCACCCCCCCACGACCTATCTTCCCGCAGCACCCGCCCGCCCGCGCCCGTGACCCTGTTTGAATGGCTTCTCTCCATTGTCCGCTGGGTGGACGGGCTGGAGATCGCCCTCGTGGCGATTCTGCTCTACAAGCTCTACAACCTCATGCGCGGCACCATCGCCGTGCAGATCGCGCTGGGGTTGCTGGCGCTCTTCGTGGTGCGGGCCTTCGTGGCTGCGCTCGACATGACGATCCTGCGGGCCTTTTTCGACTCGCTCTCCGAGGTGTTCGTCATCGGCATCATCGTGCTGTTCCAGCCCGAACTGCGCCGCCTGCTGCTGCTGCTGGGCCAGAACCCCCTCATCCGCAACCTGGTGCGGTCGCAGCCTGGCGTGGACGTGGTGGATGAGGTGGTGGCGGCGGTAACGGAGATGGCCGCGCGGCGCATGGGCGCCCTCGTCGCCTTCGAGCGCACGACGGGCCTGCGCTCCTATGCCGAGAGCGGCACGTTTCTGCGGGCGCAGCTTCAGCGTGACCTGCTCATCACCATTTTCTACGGCAAGAACCCGCTGCACGACGGAGCCGTGATCGTGCGCAACGGCCTCGTCGAGGCGGCGCGGTGCATCCTGCCCGTCACAGGCCGCACCGACCTCGACCCGCACCTGGGGCTGCGCCACCGCGCCGCGCTGGGCCTGTCCGAGCAAACCGACGCCTTCGTCGTCGTCGTGTCCGAGGAGACGGGCCAGATTGCCGTGGCGTGGAACGGCGAGCTACTGCGCAACCTCACCGACGATTCGCTGGGCGCGTATCTTGGCGAGGCGCTCGGCCTCGAACGCGCCGACGACCGCACCGCCGAACTGGCACCGTCTGAAACGTGATCAATGGGCAGTTTGGCAATTCTGCGATGATCAAGGGTCAATGAGGATACTTGCCTTTCTCTC
>CBDUBO010000116.1:0-6964 GCA_965365405.1 uncultured Rhodothermales bacterium
ACGGTGTTCATTCCGAGCCGCCGCAAAACGCACTTCAAGCCCAGCAAGCGGCTCAAGCAGGTGCTCCAGACGCCGCTCAAGGAACTCAACTACGCCGTGCCCGACGGCAGTGCCGAAGTGAACGGCCGCCGCATCCAGGCCGTCAGCTGATCTCAGGGGCGAGTCGCGTTGCGCGGCTCGCCTTTTTTGATGCCATGAGCAGAGGCCGCGTTGTTGCTGTGGACTACGGCCGCCGCCGCGTCGGGCTGGCCGTGAGCGACCCGCTGCGTCTGCTGGCGCGGCCTGTGGGCACGTTCGCGCCAGCGCAGGCGCTCGAAACGCTTGCCGCGCTCTACGCCCAGGGCGACGTGGGCGTGGTGGTGGTGGGCTGGCCCCTCGAACCCGACGGGCGCGAGGGCCCGGCGGTGGCGCGTGTGCGCCGCTTCGTGACGCAGATTGAGCAGGCCCTTCCCGGCGTCACGATTGCCCCGGTGGACGAGCGCTATTCCTCGGAAGAAGCCAAAGCGCGCCTCTACGCCGCCGGGCGCTGGGGCGCGGCGCGGCGCGACAAAGGGCAGGTGGACGCCGAGGCGGCCTGCGTGCTGCTCGAAGACTTCCTGGAAGGGCGGTAAGAGGGACAAAAGGGCGATTCTTTCCGGGGAGTGGGCCGAAATAGTCAACGGGGTGCGTCCTGCTCGCGCCTGCGGCTGAGGGCAACCAGAGGCGGCAACCCGGTAGCCGAACGCGACGTTGATGGGCCGCTCAGCCCGCGATGCCCATGATTTTGCCCATCTACACCTACGGACAGGACGTTCTGCGCGAGGAGACCGAGCCAGTCGAGGGTCCCTCGCAAGCGCTCACCACGCTCGTCGCCGACATGATGGAGACGATGGAAGGAGCCGAGGGCATCGGTCTGGCCGCGCCGCAGGTGGGCCGCCGCGAGCGCCTGTTCGTCGTCAACCTGTCGCGCATGTTCGACACGCCAGAGGAGGCCGCGCAGTATCCGCCGCAGCCAATGGTGTTCGTCAACCCCGAGGTGGTGTGGGAAAGCGACGAAACGTGCGACTTCGAGGAAGGCTGCCTTTCCATTCCCGATCTGCGCGAGAACGTCCGCCGCCCCTATGCCGTCCGCATCGCCTATCGGGACGCCGACTTCGCACCGCATGAGATCGAAGTGGACGGACTGCTGGCGCGCGTCATCCAGCACGAGTACGACCACCTGGAAGGCGTGCTGTTCGTGGACCGTATCAGCCCGTTTCGCAGGCGCATGCTGATGCGGCGGCTACGGGAGATGGCCAGGGGCCGCGTCGAAGCGGACTATCCGCTGGCCACGCCGGAAGCGGCATGAGAAACCGTTTGCGCAGGCGGGCCGTACCCCAGGCGTGAACCGGCATATGCTCCATAGAACCTGCTGGCTGGCTGCGCTGCTCCTACTGAGCAGTGTCACGGTGCCCTTCGCGCACGCGCTCCAGCATCAGGCCCACGTTCCAGATGCAGCGCCCGCGCTTGAAGCGTGGTGTGACCTGTGTCACCAGCCCTTCGTGGCCGTCGCCGGCGAGCCTGTGGTGTTGGTCGCGCAGCACCATGCCATACCGCTGTTGCAATGCGTGTTGCCCGCGCCGCCCGTCGTGGCCGTCGTGCACGCAGTCCCGCGCGGTCCTCCGGCAGCCTGATGGTTAATCGGGGCAGGCGCGTGCCTGTCCCGATGGGTAGCCGTGCGGCACGTGCCGTGCGGAAGCACTCACATCAGGACGAGGATTATGCAAAGGTGGATTTTCTCCGCCGTGCTCTGGGCGCTGGCCGCGTCCGGGGTGTCGGCGCAAACGCTGCGTGGCACCGTCCGCGACGAAACGGGCGCGCCGCTGGCTGGCGTGCAGGTGGTGGTGCCGGTTCTGGCACGGGGCGTGGTTACGGACGCCGAGGGTCGCTACCGACTGGAAAACCTTCCGGCAGACTCGGTAGCCGTCGAGGTGCGCTACGTGGGGTTCGAAACCGTCCGGCGCACCGTGTGGCTCGAAGCAGGCCGCGAGCACGTGCTCGACCTCGCGCTGCGTCCGGACAGGGTGATGCTGGAAGAGGTGGTGGTAACGGAGAGCGAAGTGAGGCAGCTAAGCGCGCGGACCCAGTCTGCCTCGGTGCTGACGCCGCGCGAACTGGCCCAGATGCGCGGGCAGACACTGGGTGAAACGCTGGACGGGCTACCCGGCATGGCTACGCTCTCGACAGGACCGAGCATTGCCAAGCCAGTCATGCGCGGCCTGCATTCGGAGCGCGTGGTCGTGTTCAACGCGGGCGTGCCGCAGGAGGGGCAGCAGTGGGGCGGCGAGCACGCCCCTGAAATAGACCCCTTCACCCCGGCACGCATCGAACTGGTGCGCGGTGTGGCAGGCGTGGAGTACGGCGTCGGTGCCATCGGCGGCGTGATTCGTATCGAGCCGCGCGAGTTGCCCGAGACGCCGGGCGTAGGCGGCGAGGTGCAGGTCAACGCGTTCTCGAACAACCGGCAGGGGGCTGCCTCGGCCCTCGTAGAGGGTGCGACGGCGCGGGTGCGCGGGCTGGGCTGGCGCGTGCAGGGCAGCCTGCGCCGCGCAGGAGATGCGCGCGCGCCCGCATATGGGCTCGTCAACACCGGCTTTTTCGAGCGCAACGGACTCGTAGCCCTCGGCCTGCATCGGTCCCGCTTCGGCATAGACGTGCAGGCGAGCCAGTTCAAGACGACGCTCGGCATTTTCAAAGGCGCGCACATTGGCAACGCCGAAGACCTGCGGCGCGTGTTCGAGAACGGAGAGCCGTTCGTGAAGGGGCCGTTCTCGTACCACATCGAAGCGCCCAGGCAGGAGATTACGCACAGCCTGTTGAGTGTGCGCACGCACCTGCGCACGCGGGCAGGCGACCGGCTGGACGTGGACTACGGCTTCCAGCGCAACAGGCGGCAGGAGTTCGACACGCACTACCGGGGACAAACGCTTGCAGAGGGGCGCCTCGCCTTCGACCTCACGCTCGTCAGCCATACCTTCGACGTGCGGTTACAGCACCGGCCCGTCGGGCCGTTCGTGGGCAGCGTCGGCCTGAGCGGCATGAACCAGTCGAACGCCAACGGGGAGGCGGGGCAACTCATTCCCAACTTCCGCGCCCTCACCGGCGGCGTGTACGCGCGCGAGGCGTACGTGCGCGGCCCACTCACCCTCGAAGCAGGTGCGCGCTACGACTACCGCCGCCTCCAGGCGTACCCGCGCGAGGAAGGGCGTTTCGTGCGCACCGTCACGACGTACGGAGCCTTCACGGCAGCTTTCGGTGCGCTATGGCGCTTTGCTCCGGCCTGGTCGGTGGCGGCAAACGTCGGGACGGCGTGGCGGCCGCCGTCGGTGAATGAACTGTACTCGTTCGGGGTGCACCACGGGACGGCGCAGTTCGAGGTGGGCGATCCCGGGCTGAGGCGCGAGCGCAGCCTGGGGCTGGACGCGACGGTGCGGCACGAGAGCCGGCACGTCCGGTTCGAAGCCAGCGCCTTCGCGACCGGCTTCGACGGCTACCTCTACCTCTTCCCTGATACCGTGCTCGTGACCACGTTCCGGGGGGCGTTCCCACGCTATCAGCACCTTCAGGCAGACGCTCGGCTGCACGGCGTGGACGGGCAGATCGAAGTGCGGCCTCTGCGATGGCTGTCGCTGCAGGTGACCGCCGGGCTCGTCCGCGCCGACGACCTCGAACGCGACGTGCCGCTCTACGGAATGCCCTCCGACCGCGCCTCGCTCGCGGCGACCGGGCAGCTACCGCGGCTCGGCGCTTTCCGTGAGGGGGCACTCACCGCCGAAGCGCGCTTCGTGCGGCAGCAAAACCGGGTGCCCGAGGGGGCGGACTTCGCGCCGCCGCCGCCGGGTTACCGCCTGTTCGACCTCAGCCTGAGCGGCCTGCTGCACGTGGCTGGCACCCCCGTCACCGTCTCCGCCGGCGTCGAGAACGTGCTCGACACCGCCTACCGCGACTACCTCAGCCGCTTCCGCTACTTCGCCGACAACCCGGGGCGCAGCGTGACGGTGCGGCTGCGCATCCCCTTCGGGCGCGAGCCTTCGTGAGTTGTCCGCGTGCTGCACCATGCTTCAGCACCATTTCCCCATTTCGACCTATCCAGCCCCAACACCATGTACCAATCCAACCCATACCGTCTCTTTTTTGCTGCCCTGCTGGTCGGCACCGTCTTGCTCGCAGGCTGCGATTCCAACGAACCTGACGAAGGAGCCGGGGAAGAGGAGTTCATCACGAAGGTCACCCTTACCCTGACAGGCAGCGACGGCTCGACGGCTACGGCAATGGCAAGCGACCCGGACGGCGACAAGGCCAACATCCAGTTCACCACCCTCGCGCTCAAAGCGGGCGTCACCTATGCCGGCGCAATCGCGCTGCGCGACGACATCAACGGCGTGGACGTGACTGAAGAAGTGGAGGAAGAAGGCGCGGCGCACCTGTTCTTCTACACGCCGCAGGGAGGCGTCGCAAACCGGCTGACGGTGACGCGGCTGAACAACGACGAGAACGGCGCGCCGCTCGGTACAGAGCTGCGCGTCGTGGTTGCGGCGGGCGCAGCAGCCGCGGGAACGCTAAACGTGAAACTGGCCCACTACGAAAATGAGGGCGACAAGAAGGCCACACACACGCCCGACAACCGCCCCGGCTCAGAACTCGACCTCGACCTCAACTTCCCCGTGACGATCAACTGAGGGGGACGGCACGCGGGCGACTTCGCGCTTCGCCCGCGTGTCCTATCTTGTTGACAAGGCCCTACTCCGATGCGTCCGATCTGCTCATTCGCCATCGTGTTCGTGCTGCTGGGCTGTCAGCAGAGCGTTCCCGCCCAGGTTTTCAGGCAGCCTGCCCGCGATGCCGAAACGGTCGTCGTGCCCCTCGAACGGGGTGCGGAGGGGGTTTTTCGGTGTGTGCACGACATCCGGTTGGAGGGCAACTGAAGCGTGATCCGTGTCGAAAACCTCCGCCACGCCTACGACGGAACGGTCGCGCTCGACCTGCCGCGCTTCGAGGCGGCGCAGGGGGAGCACTGGCTGGTGCTGGGGCGCTCCGGCAGCGGCAAGACGACTCTTCTGCACCTGCTGGGCGGTCTGATCCGCCCGCAGCAGGGGCGCGTGGAGGTGGCCGGGGCTGACCTGGGCGCGCTCGGTGGCGCGGCCCTCGACCGCTTTCGGGGCCGCCACATCGGCATCGTCTTCCAGCAACTCCACCTGCTCGCGACCCTTACCGTCCGGCAAAACCTGCTCGTGGCCCAGTACGCGGCGGGGTTGCCGCAGAGCGAGGCACGCGTGCGTGAAACCCTCGCCCACCTCGACGTGGCCAACCGCGCCGACGCCTACCCGGACGCGCTCAGCCAGGGACAGCGCCAGCGCGTCGCCATCGCCCGCGCCGTGCTCAACCGCCCCCGCGTGCTGCTCGCCGACGAGCCCACCGCCAGCCTCGACGACGTGCGGGCCGCCCAAGTGCTCGACCTGCTCAAAAGCGCTGCCGGAGAAGCCGGGGCCACGCTCGTCGTAGCCACGCACGACGCCCGCATCAAAGGCGCGTTCAGCCACCGCCTCGACCTGTCGCCGACGGAGGGCGCGCTGCCATGAACCTTTTCGTGCTCACGCTCTCGTATCTACGGCGACGTCCGCTCACGGCCCTCCTCAACGTCGTCCTCCTCGCCCTCGGTGTGGCGACGATGGTGGTGCTGCTGCTTTTCAGCCAGCAGATGTCCGACAACCTCTCCCGCGACGCGCGGGGCATCGACCTGGTGGTGGGAGCCAAGGGTAGCCCGCTCCAACTCATTCTCGCCAGCGTCTATCACGTGGACGCGCCGACGGGCAACATAATGGTGCGTGATGCCCGTGCCGTAGCGGCCGCGCCAGCCGTGAAAAGCGCCATTCCCGTTTCGCAGGGGGATTCGTTCCGGGGCTTTCCGCTTGTCGGGACGACGTATGCCTACCCCGCGCATTACGGCGCCGAGGTGGGCGAAGGGCGGCTGTGGCAGGCCAGCGGCGAGGTGGTGCTCGGGGCCGACGTGGCCGTGGCAACCGGGCTGGACGTGGGCCGCGCCATCGTGAGCACGCACGGCCTGAGCGAAGCCGGACAGGCGCATGGAGGCGATAGCCTCCGCGTGGTGGGGGTGCTGCACCCCACCGGCACCGTGGCGGACCGGCTGGTGCTGACGGGGCTGGAAACCGTCTGGGACGTGCACAGCCACGGTGCCACCGCGCACGAGGACGACCACGAAGCTGCCGCGCCGCCGGTACAGGTGTTGCGCGCCGAAGACGACAGCCGCGAGATCACCGCCCTGCTCGTCACCTACAGCAGTCCGATGGCTGCTGCGCTTTTTCCACGCGCCGTCAACGGCATGGACAACCTCGTCGCGGCGGCCCCAGCGTTCGAGATTGCCCGGATGACGAACCTGCTGGGCGTGGGCGTCGAGGTGGTGCGGGCCTTCGGGATTCTGCTCATCCTCGCCTCGCTCTTCGGCGTCTTCGTGACGCTCTACAGCGCCCTGCGCGAGCGGCGTTACGACCTTGCCCTGTTGCGCACGCTCGGCACGTCCCGCGCGACGCTTTTCCTGCACGTGCTGCTCGAAGGCTTTGTGCTGGCCGCGTGCGGGTTGCTGCTGGGCCTGCTCGTCGGGCACGGCGCGGCAGAAGTGCTGGGCAGCGCCATCGAGCAGGAGCAGGGGTTCTCGATGACAGGCTGGGCATGGCACCCCGCCGAGGCCTACGTGGCCCTGCTCTCGCTCGGCATAGGCGTTGCTGCGGCGCTGCTGCCCGCCGTCCAGGCCTATCGCACCGACCTCGCCCGGACGCTGGCAGCGGGGTAGCGCCTGTATCTGCGCTGAGCCCGAGTTGACCCGGGAAGGATGCAAGACAATTGCGTCTTTATGCGACAGGCGTTCAACCCTCTCGCATGAGGGCGAGGGCGACGCCGGCGCGGGTATGCAGCCCCAGCTTTTCGAGCA
>CBDUBO010000117.1:0-6960 GCA_965365405.1 uncultured Rhodothermales bacterium
GCTATTCGCTCGACATTGCCCAGGGCGGCGTGCAGCAGAACCCGGTGCTGGGGCCTTCGGGCGGCGCCATGGTGGCTTTCTCGGACATGATGGGCAACGACTACTGGTACGCCACACTCTACAGCACCTCGCAGGGGCAGGGTGACTTTTTCAAGAGCCTCAACGTGGCCCTCACCCGCGTCAACGTGGGGCGGCGGGCCAATACGGCCTACGGGCTCTACCGCTACGGTGGCCCGCGCTATGACATCACCGATCCTGACGCCGCCGGTGATTTCCCCCTGCTCTACGAAACGCTGTTCGGGGGCTTCGGAGCCGTCTCGTACCCCATTTCCATGTTCCGCCGCATCGAGGTGGCTACGTCGGTCACGTACTCGGACAAGCTCGTCGTGACGGGGCAGCGGTCGGGGTCGCAGGTGGGAGGGGGGCCGCTCCAGCGCGAAGCCGTGCTGCTTTCCAACGCCTTCTCGCTTGTGCACGACAACGCGCTCTACAACCTCAACGGCCCCATGGAGGGCTGGCGCGCCCTGGCCACGGTCGGCTACACCACCGATTTGTGGTACTCCAACGTGTCCTACTACACCCTCATCGGCGACGTGCGGCACTACCTGCGCCTGGGGCGAGACGTGACGCTCGCCTCGTGGGTGGCCGCTCGCATGAATGAGGGGCGCGAGGCACGCCTGTTCTACCTGGGCGGCAGTTGGGATCTCCGGGGGCAGCGCTTTTTCCGGGTGCGGGGACAGAAGCTGTGGCACACCTCGCACGAACTCCGTTTTCCGCTCGTCAACGCGCCCTCGGCGTACCTGCCGGTGCTTGCGCCCTTCGGCATTGCCAACCTGCGAGGGGCGCTGTTCGTGGACGCGGCCCACGCCTGGAACGGCGATTATTACGACCGCGCGCCGCGTTCGAGCGCCATTCGCTACGGCGAGACGCTGGGCGCGCTCGGCGGCGGGCTGCGTCTGAACCTGTTCGGGGCCATCGTGCTGCGCTACGACGTGGGCTACGCCTACACCGACGGTTTCAAGACCCGCGAGCGCTTTTTCAAGCAGTTCTTCTTCGGCTATGACTTTTAGCGGCGCACGGGATCGGGAGGGCCGAGGGCAAAACCGCTGGGCGCGGTGGATGCTCGCGGCGGCGTGTCTGCTGGCCGGCTGCCAGGGGCTGCGCCTGAGCGACGCGCAGCGCGTGCAGCCCGCCCTGTGGCCCGCCAGCGGGGGCACGGCGGCGCGCCAGAACGCCGACGCGGAATCCATCCCGCCGCCCCTTGCGCTGACGTGGCTCTACAACGCCGAGGCCGGCTTCGGCACCGCCTCGGCCCTCGTGGCCGCCGGCTACGTGTTCGTCGGCACGCGCAAAGGCGACGTGCACGCCATCCGGCTGGAGACGGGCAAGCGGCAAGGCTACGTGTCGCTGGGCAAGAGCATCGAAGGGGCCTCGGCATTTGCGGACGCCGCGTTTTTCGGGGCCGTTGCGGAGGGCAAAAAGCCTCTGTTTCGCTACGACCTCAAGGCCGGGCGCGTCGCGTGGCGCGTGCCGTCGGAGCCCATCCTGGCGGGCATCTTGCTCCACGACGGCCTCGTCGTCGCCGGCGATGCAGAGGGGCGCGTAGCTGCCTACAGCGCCGCCGACGGCTCGCTGCGTTGGGAGCACGTGCCAGAAGCGTCCGTGGCCGTGCGCGCCGCGCCCGTGTTGACGCCGTCGGGCGTGCTCGTGGCCGACGTGGACGGTGGCCTGCGCCTGTTCAGCGCGAATACGGGCGCGCTGCGCTGGGAGCAGCACGCCGGTGCCCCGGTGTACCAGACGCCCGCCGCGCTGGGTGGGCACGTGTTTGTCGCCACCACGCGCGGAAGTCTTACCGCCCTCGACGCCGCTACGGGTCGGCAGGGGTGGCACTACGCGGCTACCGACACGACGGTGCGCCTGACCGCACCCGCCGCCGCAGGCGACGCCGTGGTGGTGGCCGGCACGGACGGCATCGTGCGGATGCTGGATGCCACCACGGGCGCGGTGCGGTGGGCGACCTCCCTCGACGACGCTGTGGGCGCGGCCCCTCTTCTGACGGCCCACACCGTGTACGTCGGCACCATGGCGAAAGGGCTCGTAGCCCTCGACCGGGCCGATGGGCAGGTGGTGTGGACGCACGAACTGCGGGGTCGCATGAAATCTGCCCTCGCCACCGCAGACGGCAGCCTGATCGTGCTTTCCGAGCCGCGTTACGTGTACCGCTTCAGTCCCGTCCAGCCTTCTGCGGAGCTATGAGAACGGTTTTCTTAATGCTGATCGTTGCGGCGCTCGGGTCGGCCTCCGTGCAGGCGCAGACGGCGGCGGCATTGCGCGAACACCTGACGGACGATGCGGCGATAACCGCGCGCGCTGTGCCCTCGGTCGTTGTAGCGGGGCAGGAGGGTGGCACGCCCGCCGACGGCATCATCCCCGCCGCGTGGCGTCCCCGCTCCACCACGCTCAACTGGGTGGACTACGCCCTCATTGCTGCAACGGGTGCCAGCGCCGTGGTCGCCATCCACTACAAGTTCAAGGCCGACCGGCTCTACGACGACTATCAGGAAACGGGCGACCCCAGCCTGCGAGGCGAGATCCGGGCACTCGACCGTCGGTCGGGCATCGCCGTCGTGGGGATGCAGGCCGGCGTGGGCATTTTTGCCGTCCGGTTGCTGCTGCGGTAGCATTTGGGGGGCGAACGAGAGGCGCGGCGCGGCGTTGGGAAAGATGTACCCTTACTTCCCGCTCATGACGTTGCAAGACCGCCTCTCCACCGACCTGAAAAACGCCATGCGCAGCCGCGACGAACTGCGCCTGCGCACGCTCCGGCTGCTCCGCTCCGCCCTCCAATCTGCCGAAATCGCGCAGCGCGAAGGCGGGGCCGCCACGCTCTCTGAGGCCGACGCCTTCGCCGTGCTCCAGAAACAGGCCAAGCAGCGCCGCGAATCCATCGCGCAGTACGAGGCTGCCGGGCGCGACGACCTGCGGCAGCGCGAGGCCGACGAACTGGCTGTGATCGAAGCCTACCTGCCGCAGCAGATGGACGACGACGAGATCCGGGTCGTCGTCCAGGAGATCGTCGCACAGGTAGGGGCCACCGGCATGGGCGACGTAGGGAAGGTGATGGGCCCTGCGATGGCGCGCCTGCGCGGCCTGGCAGACGGGCGGCGCGTGCAGGAAGCCGTGCGCGAAACCCTGGGCGGATGACGGCGCTCGACGGTTTGCTGCTGCTGCTGCTGGGAGGGGGGATGGTGCAGGGCTACGCCTCCGGCTTTTTCAAGCAGGTGGCCTCTATTGCCGGAATGGTGGTGGGGCTGGCCTTCGGGCTGGCCCTCATGACCGAGGCCGGCATGGCCGTCGCCCGGAGCCTCGGCGTGTCGCCTCGTGTTGCGCCCGTCGTCGGGTTTATGCTCGTCTTCGGCGTGGTGCAACTGGGGATGTTTGCCCTTGCCCGCGTGGCCGAAGGCGTGCTGGGCATCTTCAAGCTGGGCGTGCTCAACCGCTTGACCGGCGCGGCGCTGGGCGGCCTCAAAGCAGCTCTGCTCATCAGCATCCTCCTGATTCCACTGGGCATGGTGGGCGTGCCCCGTGCAGCCACCCGCGAAGCCTCGCGCCTCTACGCGCCCATCGCGGCCACGATGCCTTTCGTGTGGGGGCACGCCGCCCGCTACATCCCCCGCATAGATGGGCTGCGCGAGCAGTTCGACGCCGCCGCCCGCACCCTCCGGCACCGCCTCACCGGCGACGCTTCCGACCCCTCATGATCCCCATCTCGCTCCACCTCCAGAACTTTCTCAGCTACGGCAGCGACGGCATCCCGCTCGACTTTACCCAGTTCGACGTGGCGTGCCTGTCCGGGGCCAACGGGCAGGGCAAGTCGGCACTGCTCGACGCCATCACGTGGGCGCTGTGGGGGCAGGCGCGCAAGTCGAGTCACAACCGCAAGCCCGACGCCGACCTCTTGCGCATCGGCACGCGCGAGATGCGCGTCGAGTTCGTGTTCGACATCGAAGGGGCGCGCTACCGCGTCGAGCGCCTGTTCGCGCAGTCGGCTTCGGGCAAGACGCCCAAGTCCGGGCTGGAGCTTTCCATCCACGACGGCGCGGACTGGCGGGCGCTGACGGGTACGCACCAGAACGAAACGCAGCAGCGCCTCGACGGCGTGCTGGGGGTGGACTACGACACGTTCGTCAACGCCTCGTTTCTGCTCCAGGGCCGCTCGGACGAGTTCACGCGCCGCCGCCCCGAGGAGCGCAAAGAGGTGCTGGCCCGCATTCTCGACCTCAGCAAGTACGAGCGGCTGGGCGAGCAGGCTGCCGAGCACGAGCGTCAAGCCCGCACGCTGGCCGAGCGGGGCGAGGAACGCATCGCCCGCCTCGAAGCCGCCCTGGCCGAACTGCCCGCCCTCGAACTGGAACGGGCCGCCGTGCAGGCCGAACTGGAAGCGCGCCTGGCCGAGCGCACCGCGACGGAGCAGCGCGTCGAAGCCCTCGGGCGCGAGGTGGCGGCCCTGCGAACCCGGCAGGAACAGGCCGCGCGGCTCAAAGAGCAGATCGCGCAGGCGGTGGCGTCCCTGGCTGCCCTCGACGGCGAGATCGGCAAGCTGGACGAACAGGTGCGCCGCGCCGAGGCGACGCTGGCCCAGCGCGATGCCATCGTGGCCGAGGCGGCGCGCTACGACAGGCTGCGCGACGAGCAAACGCGCCTGCAAAGCCTCGCCCTCCAGGACCGCGAACTCGAACAGCGCCACACCCAGGTGCTGGGAGAGATCGAGCGGCGGCAGGCGCGGCACCGCGAAGAGTCAGGCGCGCTCGAAACGGAAAGGAAGCTTCTCAGCGACCAGATCGCCACGCTCCGCCGCGACGTGGCCCAGCAGTCCGCCGTACAGGCGCAACTGGCCGACGCGGCGGCGGCGGCGGAGCAGCTCACCGCGCTCAACGCCCAACTGGTGCGGCGCGACAGGCTGCGGCAGCAGGTGGAAACGCTGCGGCGCGACATCGACCGCGAAAAGCTCGGCCTCGAAGCCGAGCGCGACAGCCTCCTCGAACGCCTCAACGAAGGGCGGCTGGGCCTGCCCGACGAAGACGTGCTCGACCGCGAAGAACGCCGCCTGGCCGCTGAACTCGACGCCATCGACGTGCTCCGGGCGACGCAGGAGTCCATCCAGGCCGAGGGCTCCGAGATCACCGCGAAGATCACCACGCTCGACGAGCGCCTGCGCGCCCTTTCCGAAGCCGCCGCCAAGGTGCGCGGCCAGCAGGCCCGCGTGCAGGACGAGCACGAAACCGAGTGCCCCACGTGTGGCACCCGTCTCACCGCCGAGCACCGCGTCCGCGTGATGACCGACCTCAACCGCGAGCTGACGGCCTTGCTCGGCGAGCAGCGGGCGCTTGATGGGCAGCGGCGTGGGCTCGAAGAGGACCGCGCCGCGCTGCGTCAGGTGTTCCAGGAGAACCGCGAGAAGCTGCGCGGGGAGTCCGAACTGCGCGCCGCCCGGACGCGTGTCGAGGAGCAGCGAAAGGTGCGGGCGCAGCGCCTGGACCAGCTTCGCCAGTGGAATACCCGGCACCTGGAAGTGCGTCGCCTGCTCGAAGGAGGCGGTTACGCGGCCGAGGCGCGGCGCGGGCTCGCAACCGCCGAGGCTGCCCTGACGGAGCTGGATATAGACGAAGCACACGTGCAGACCGTCCGCGAGCGCGCCGCCGCGCTGCCGTCGTTGCGGCAGGCCGCGGCTCGGCTCGAAGAGGCAGCGGCAACGCTCCAGGTGCGGCAGGCGCGTGGGGCGGAAGTAGAAAGCGCGCTCGAAACCCTCGCCCGCGAGGCCGCAGACGGCACCCTCCTGGCCGATCTGCCCGAAAAGTCTGATGCCCTCGCCCACGAGCGGGCCGCCCTCGGCTTCAGCAGCCAGAAGCTGGCCGACGTGCAGCACGACCTCCACGCCCTCGCCGACGTGCCACGCCGCCGCGCCGAACTCGACAGTGCCCGCGACCACCACGAGGCCTGGAAAGCGCAGCTCCAGGCCCGCCAGAGCGCCCGGCAGCAGCAGCACGCCGCGCACGAAAAACTCGCTGAACAGCACGCCGCGCTCGACGGGGTGGACGCCGCCTGCCGCGACGCCGAAGCGCAGAAAGCTGCCGCCGAGGCCGAGCGCCTCCGCGCCGACCAGGCCGTCGCCGTGGCGCAGCAGCGGCAGGGGGGCGTAGAGGAGAAGCTGCGGCGCGTGGCCGAGGAGCGCGCGGCGCGCGACGCCCTCAAAGCTGAGGTCGAGGCGGCGCGCGAACAGGCCATGCTCTACCGCCACCTGCGCACCGCCTTCAGCAAAAAAGGCATCCCCTCGCTCATCATCGAGCAGACGCTGCCTGAAATCGAGGAGCGTGCCAACCGCCTGCTCGAACGCCTCACCGAAGGCCGCCTGAGCGTGCGGCTCGAAAGCATCCGCGACAAAAAAACGGGCGGCACCGCCGAGACGCTCGACATCTTCATCAGCGACGAGATGGGCGTTACGCGGGCTTACGAGACGTTTTCGGGTGGCGAGGCGTTTCGCGTCAACTTTGCGCTGCGCATCGCGCTCTCGCAGCTACTGGCCGAGCGTTCCGGTATTCGCATCCGTACGCTCGTCATCGACGAGGGCTTCGGCACGCAGGACGCCGTGGGTGTGCAGCGGCTTATCGAGGCCATCAACACCGTGCGCGAGGACTTCGACAAGATCCTCGTCGTCACCCACCTCGATGTGCTCAAAAACGCCTTCCCCACCCGTATCGAGGTGCGCAAAGACCCGGTAACGGGCTCGCAGTACGACATCGTGACGGGGTAGCGTTCAGACCGTCGCGGGGACGATGATTTTGCGCCTGGCCCGCCGCATCACGACGAGTCCGGTGATGATGACCGCGCCGCCAACGACCTGCCACAGCGTAACGGGTTCGCCCAGGATGAGGAAGCCAAAGAGGGCGGCGAAGAAGGGCA
>CBDUBO010000118.1:0-6939 GCA_965365405.1 uncultured Rhodothermales bacterium
CCGCCAGTTCGAGGCCGAGGTGTACGAGGGGGCCGACTTGCCCGACTTCGGGGCGTGGGTGGAAGTGCAGCATCCCAACGGGACGGTGCTCTACGGGCTCGTCAGCCACGTCGAGATCGGCAGCCTCGACCCGAGCCGCCGCATCCGGGCGTACGGCATGAGTGAGGACGAAATCCGCCGCGAGCGCCCGCACCTGCCCGGCCTGATCGTGACGACCTGCCGGGGCCAGTGGCTGGCCTATCGCACCGCCGCGGGCGATGTGCGGCAGACGCTCCCGCCGCAGCCGCCGCCGCTGCACGCCTTCGTGCGCCTGTGCGCGGGAGAGGCCGTCCGCGCCATCGGCACGCCCTACGACTTTCTGCGCACCCTCGCCCGCAATCCCGACCCGCTCGTGCCTGTTGACGAGTTGCTGGTGGCCTCGCTCCAGCGCATCGGCGCGGCGCAGCCGTCGAAGGCGGAGGCAGACGATGCCCTCGTCGAAGCGGCCCGCGCCCTCAGCCGCCTGCTCAACGACGACCACGAACGGCTGCACGCCATTCTCCGGCGGGCGGTGTAAAGGGAGGGGCCGGCGGTTACTGCTGCAGGGGCAGCAGCATCGTGAAGCGAGCACCGGCACCGGGTTGTGCGTCCGCGGTGAGGGTGCCGAAATGGTTGCCGACGATCTTCTTGCACAGCGCCAGCCCGAAACCGAGCCCGTCGCTGTTCGGATCGAGCTTTTTGAGCGCTTCGAAAATGTATTGCGCGTAGCGCCGCTCGAAGCCGATGCCGTCGTCCGTGACGACGATCTGCACGAAGTCCACGTACCGAAACCGATCCGGAGTGGCCTGGAAGGTGTTGTGTTGCACGATTTCTGCCTCGACCCGCACCTGCGCGGGCGTGCCCGGCTTGCGAAACTTTACGGCGTTGTCGAGCAACTGATAGAACAGCATCTCCAACTCCCGCCGCCGCCCCGGCAGCGACGGCAGCGTTTCGGCAGATACGCTGATGGCGACGCCCTCTGCCTGCGCCTCCACGCGCCGCAGCGCCGACTGGAGCACGCCGTTCAGGTTGACGCCCTCGACGGGTTCAGGGTCGGCGTCGAGGGCGAGGTATTGTTGCAGGCCCGTCAGCAGGTCGTTGATGCGGGCGCTCTGCGCAGCCAGCGCCTCGACCGACCAGAGTGCGTTGGGACTCAGGCTTTCCAGGTTTTCCTGGAGCAGCACGTCTGCGAACACCAACATCTTGCGCACCGGCTCGCGCAGGTCGTGGGACAGGATGCGACTGAAGCGCGTCAGTTCTTCGTTGCGCTGGCGGAGGCGGCTGAGCTGCCGGTCGAGTTCGTGCGCCTGCCGTTCGAGTTCATGCTGCGTGCGGAGCAGGGCTTCGTTGCTACGCAGGGCCTCCTCCGCGGCACGTTTCGCCTTCAGCAACTCGTCCTCGTACTGCTGCCGCTGATGTACGGGCACGAACACGCAGACGGTAGTGGCTCTGTCGCCCGCTACGCGGCGGACGGCGTTGGCGAGCACCGGCACGTCGGCACCGCCTCTGGCGCGCAGCGAGAAAAAGATTTCCTCGGCCCTGCCATGCAGGCGGATGAGCGGGAAAAAGTGCGTCTGGTAGAAGATCCGCGCGGCCAGCGTCAGGATGCTTTCGATGGAGCAGCCGGTGAGTTCGCCGGGCGCATAGCCCAGCCACTCCGTAAGCGTCCGGTTGGCTTCGACAATCGCGCCGTTGTCGCCGAACGTCACGAAGCCGCACGGGGCCGTATCGAGTAGGTTCTCCATGCGCGCGGCTAATCCGCGCCGCCCAGATACGCCCTCATGGCGCTAATCGTCTCCTCCGGGGCGCTCATGTGCGGGCAGTGGCCGGTGGCCTCCAGGTGCACGAGGGTGCTGCCGGGGATGGATTCGTGAACAAACGTGCCGACCTCGACAGGAGCGATGAGGTCTTCCGAACACTGGAGGATGAGCGTTGGCACCCTGACCCGCGCCACGTCGCGCCGGTTGTCGGAGAAAAACGTCACCTCGGCAAACTGGCGAGCCACCGTGGGGTCGGTCGAGCAGAAGCTCTCGGTCAGTTCTGCGCCCAGTTCGGGCCGGTCGGCGTTCTGCATGATGGCGGGCGCCAGAAAGTTGGCCCAGCCCACGTAGTTCTTGTCCATCGTCTCCAACAGCCCCTCAATGTCGCGCCGCTCGAAGCCGCCCGTGTAATGAGGGGCGTGGTTGATGTAGCAGGGCGAAGGACCGACGAGGACGAGGTGGCTGAAGCGGTGCGGCTCCCGGAGGGCGGCCAGCACGCCGATCATGCTGCTCACCGAGTGGCCCACAAAGACCACATCGTGCAGGTCGAGCGCCTGGCAGATTTCGAGCACGTCGTCGGCATAGCCATTGAGCGAGGCGTAGCGGTCGGGGTGGTACGCCTCCAGGTCCGACTTGCCCGCGCCCACGTAGTCGAACAGAACGACGCGGTAGTCCTGCTCGAAGGCCGGCGCGACAAAGCGCCACATGTTCTGGTCGCACCCGAAGCCGTGGGCAAACAGCATCGGCTGCTGACCGTGCCCACTTACCTGCACATTGTGGCGTTTGAGGACGTTGGGGTGCATAGCAGGCCGGCGCGAATAGAGGGCGTGTACCCCATAGTACGACGCGCCGATGCCCGCCGCCGGGATAATACAGGAGGTGGGCAGTACGGATAGCGGGCAAAGGTCGGGGGCTCGCTGTGACCCTCCGAACCTCAGAAAATCACCCCGATGCGACCGGCGAGGGTGGGCTTTACGCTGTTCTCGGCCACGATGAGCGACGGCATCACCTCGTAGAAGAGCGACGTTTCGCGCAGCCCCATTACCTGACCCAGCCCCACGTTGAAGGTGGGGCCACCATCCGTGTTGTCGTCGCGGTTGACGGGCAGGTAGGCGCCGAAGCCCGCCACGAGATAGGTGAGGCGGCCCCGGTAGTCGGGCAGGTTGACGATGACCGACAGGCCGGGCGTGACGACGTAGGTGGCGTTGGTGCGGCCTTCGAGCACGAAGCCCGTCACGCCCATGTCCACCGCCGCCGACAGGTCAGCGTTGAGCGGGGCCGAGGCACGGCCCAGCACGCCCATTCCCAGGCCGTCGTCGAACGAGAGCAGGCTGTTGAGGGCCAGCCCGAAGCGCGGGTTGAGGGCGGCCTGCTGCGCCCGTGTGGGCAACGCGGGCAGGACGAGCAGAACGGCGAACAGGGCGGCGCGAAGCAGACGAGGCATAAACCGGCAGGGGCGATTCGGAAGTGAGGAGGCCCCGGAAGGGGGCAGGGCGCACAACTTACGAACGCCGCAGCGCGCCGTTTCGCACGCGCAGCGCCGTGGTGCAGCGACCCCGCGTCTCAGCCGGCTTTTTGCGAAACCGGAGCGTCCGAGGCTGGTAGGGCGCACAAACGCCTGCTGCCGTGACCCGAGAAACCGAAGAAACTGCCATCACCATCACGCCCCGCGCGCTCGACCGCATCCGCGAGACGGCGCGGCACGAAGGGGTGGACCTGGGCGCGACGCTTCTGCGCGTAGCCGTAGTGCCAGGCGGCTGCTCGGGGCTGACCTACGCGCTCGGCTGGGACACGACGGTGCGCGAGCAGGACGATGTGGTGGAGGTGGCCGGCCTGCGTGTCGTGATGGACCTCAAGAGCCTGCTCTACGTCGAAGGTTCAGCGCTCGACTTCACGGACGGCCTCGAAGGCAAGGGCTTTCACTTCGACAACCCGCAGGCCACGCGCACCTGCGCCTGCGGTGAGTCGTTCGGGCTCTGACGCAGGTTGTTGCTGCAAGGGGGAGGAGGTTGTATCTACCACTCTGCCCTGTTCAACAGCTTTGTATCGTGCCTGCTGAACTTCTCGCCCGGATTCGCGACGCTACGCGCGAACTGCACGCGTGCGTCGAGCGCCTTCCCGGCATGGCCCGCCTGCTGGAAGCCGATCTCGACCGCGCCGCCTACCGGAGCGTGCTGGAGAAGATGTGGGGCTTCTACAGCCCGCTCGAAGCGAGACTCGGGCTGTCCACGGCAGCAGGCTACGCCTACCGGCCGCGTGTGCCGCTGCTGGCGCGCGACCTGGCGTTTCTGGGCACCAGCAGCGCCGACCTCGCCGCGTGCAGACGCCTCCCCGGAGTAGATTCGGAAAGCCGCGTCTGGGGCTGTCTCTACGTACTCGAAGGGGCCGCGCTGGGGGGAAGGGTGATCCTCAAGCACGTAACTCGGTCGCTGAAGGTCAGCCCTGTGCAGGGCGCGGCGTTTTTCGCGGGCAACGGCCTTCCGGGTAGCCAGTGGAAACGCTACTGCGCGGCGCTGGAGGCGGCAGCCCCTGCTGAGCCAGAAGCCGTGGCAGCGAGCGCCGCCGAGACGTTTGAAGCCCTCTTCAACTGGCTGCAGGCATGAGTCACGCCTCCCTCTCGACCTTTTTCGACCAGCCGCCGGACGACCTCACGGCCTGCGACCGGGAGCCCATCCACGTGCCGGGGGCTATCCAGGCGCACGGGCTGCTCGTGGTGTTCAGCGACGAGATGGACAGGGTGCTTCAGGTCAGTGAAAATGTGCAGCACTGGCTGGGTCAGGCTCCGGGCGACGTGCTGGGCCAGCCGCCCGAAGTGCTGTTCGGGCAGGCTGCGACGCTACTGCGCGCGCGCTTTGCACGTCCGGAGGCGGAAGGGACGTGGGCAGGGACGATACGGGTCGAAGGGCCGGAAGGAGCCAGAGACTTTGACGCAACGGCGCACCGCAACGAGGCCGGCCTGGTCGTGGAGATGGAGCCTGCCGGGCACGACGGTACCTTCGGGCTACCGGTTCTGGCCGAGGTGGAAAGCATCGTGCGCGGCCTGGAACGGGCGGAGTCGGTGCAGGCGTGGTGCCAGCATGTCGCGCGGCGGGTGCAGCAGTTCACCGGTTTTGGCCGCGTAATGGTGTACCGCTTCGACGCTGACTGGCACGGCCAGGTGGTCGCAGAAGCACGCGAGGCGGGCGTCGCGTCGTTTCTCGATCTGTATTTCCCTGCCAGCGACATTCCCCGGCAGGCGCGGCACCTCTACGTGCTCAACCCGATCCGGTACATTGCCGACGTGGCGTACACGCCCGTCGCCGTAGTGCCGGCGCTCAACCCGGTTACGAACGCTCCGCTGGATCTGTCGCACAGCCTGCTGCGCAGCGTTTCGCCGGTACACATCGAGTACCTGCGCAACATGCAGGTGGGTGCTTCGATGTCCATCTCCATCATCCAGGATGGGCAACTCTGGGGCCTCGTGGCCTGTCACCATCCCCGGCCGCACCCTCTGCCGCAGCCGCTCCGGTCGGCCTGTAGCCTGCTCGGGCGCGTGCTGTCGCTGCAACTGCCCCAGCAGCAGCAGGCCGAGCGCAGTCGCCATGCCAGGGCGCGCTTCGCAGTGCAGCAGCAGCTTCTGGAAAAGCTGCGGCACGCCCCCTCGATTTCCGCCGCCCTCACCCCGCCCGGCCCCACCCCGCTCGACCTGATCGAGGCGCAGGGTGCGGCCATTGTCGAGGGGGAGGTGTGCAACCTCATCGGACAAACCCCTGCCGAGCCGCTCGTGCGGCGCGTCGTGGCGTATCTGGCCGAGCACGCGCCCGAGGGCCTCTTTGCCACCGACCGGCTGCCGGCCCTGCTGGAGGAGCCTGCGCTGCGCGCGCACGCCAGCGGGCTGCTGGCGCTCCCGCTCGGCGTGGGCGGGCGAGACTGGCTGCTGTGGTTCCGGCACGAAAAGCTGCGCTCGGTGGTGTGGGCGGGCGACCACACGCTGGCCTCGCCGGATGAGGACGCCGCCCGCCTTTCGCCGCGCAAATCGTTTGCGCAGTGGAAAGAACTCGTCCAGGGTACGGCGGCGCCGTGGCAGCCCGGCGAGCAGTCTGCCGCCGAAGCCTTCCACAGCGCCCTCGTCGAGGTGATGTTGCAGAGGGCAGACGAAACGGCGCGGCTCAACCGCGAGCTGGCGCAGGCCAACCGCGCCCTCGAACTGAGCAACCGCGAACTACAAGAGTTCGCTTCGGTCGTGGCGCACGACCTCAAGGAGCCGATGCGTAAAATCAGCATGCTGGCAGGGCTGCTGGATTCTGATTTCGCGGGCGCAGTACCCGAAGAAGGCCGCTTTTTCCTGCGGCGGCTTCAGCAGGCCGCGCTGCGCATGACGACCCTCGTCAGCGACATGCTCGCGCTTTCGCAGGCCAAGCCGCAGGCGGCCAACATGGTCCCTACCGACCTGAACGACGTGATGGTGCGCGTCCAGCAGCGTCTCTACCCCGAAATCGAAGCGAGCCACGCGCAGGTGGAGGTGGGGCCGCTGCCCGTGCTCATGGCGGATCGGGCGCAGATGGTGCGGATGCTGCAACACCTGGTGGCGAACGCGATCAAGTTTCAGCCACCGGGTCAGGTGCCTGTGGTGCGCGTGGCCGCCAGCGTGGAGGCGGAGGAAGAGTGGCATCACGAGAATGCCGCCGCCGGCCCGGCGGTATGTCTTACCGTGGCAGACAACGGGCTGGGCTTCGAGCCGCGTCATGCCGCGCGCATCTTCAAGCCGTTCCAGCGCCTCCACACGGGGGCGCGCTACGAAGGCAACGGCATCGGGCTGGCGCTGTGCCGCCGCATTGCCGAATGGCACGGCGGATACATCAAGGCGGCTGGCACGCCGGGCAAGGGCAGCGTCTTCACCGTCTGTCTGCCGTTGCAACCCCGGCAGGACTGAGCCCCTTCAGGGTACCTCCGTCCGCCAGCGCAGCTTGTCGCCCGGTGCCACGTCGTGGCGGTCGGCAAAGCCGGCGGCGGTTTCGAGCACGAAGCGCGCCGGCCCTTCGCTGGAGACGCCCTGCGTCGAGAACGGCTGTGTGTACTTGGCGACGTTGAGAATGGTCGAGTCGGCGGCGGCAAAGATGATGTCGAGCGAGCGGGGGGTGTTGGCCATCCAGAACGTCTGCGGCCCGGCAAAGTCGAACAC
>CBDUBO010000119.1:0-6827 GCA_965365405.1 uncultured Rhodothermales bacterium
CCGTGTCGAAGCGCCCGTAGCCGTTGCTCGTCTTGGCGCCCGCGCCCAGCCACGCGAGGGCCTGCCCGAGCGCGTCGCGCACCATCTCCAACTCGCCTGCCTGGGCAAAGCCGTCGGCTACGTGCGCCGTTACCACGAACCGGAAGCTTACCCCGGCAGCAACGGCCAGAAAGGCCACAGGGTTGGGGTCGTGCCACACGGCCGGTGCCACGGTGGGATCCTGATAGTACGGGCCGAAGTGCGGCGTCAGCACGTCGGCTTCGAGGCGGACGGTGCCTCGGGGAAAGGCGTCGTAAAACGAGAGCGCGCCCACCTGGTGCTCGGCTTCGCTGCCCTCGTCCTTGTGGGCGCTGCCAAACAGGCGGCGCATCTGATCCGCGTCGCGGCCGGGCTGCCCGTCGAACCACGCGCGCACGAGTCCTTTGATGGAGCTGCCCGGCAGGTAGGGCACGCCGTAAAGCGGGTGCAGCCCCAGCCCCACTTCGAGGGTGTTTTTGTAGCCCGTACCCACGAGCAGCCGCGAGGCCGTTGCCCAGTCTGCGCAGAAACCGTGTGGAGCCGCATCCGCCAGCGCCTGCTGCCGTGCAGCGATGGCGTCGAGCAGGGGCGCCATGCGTTGCAGCACTCCGTTGGCACGCTCGCCCACGCGCCTGATCCACTCGCCCTTCTGCTCGTCCTTCAGCGCATCAAGTTCACCCGTAGGCTTTATTCTGTAAGGTGTGTCAGAATAATAGAGGTAGCGCAGGTGGTCGGCACCTTGAACGCGCGCGCGGGTGAGGGCCTGGGGCAGCGGCAGGTCGTTGGGCATGGCAGGCAGCGGTCAGGACGGGTCGGAGGGGGCTTCCTTGCGGGCGACGGCAAAGCGTTTGAGCCAGTTCAGGTACGAGAGGCTTTCGGCCGTCAGGCGGCGGTATTCGTCCGTCGTCGCATTCGTGATCCTGACCATGAGGTCTTCCGCTTGCTTGCCGGTATCGGCGTCGGTGCCGGCGCGGAGGGCCCAGCGGGCAAGGGCGTCGCCGAGCTGGCGGTACTCGGCTGCTCTGGGCGCTTTGGCGAGGAAAAAGGCGAGGGTGGGGCCGAGGCCGTTCGTGAGTATCATGACTGGGGCGCCGGAGCAGAGCGACACGTAGGCCTCTTCTGGCGTTTGGGGTGTCGCGTTCCACGCAGCCCTGGCGCGCTGCTGGTCGAGGGTCTGTAGCATATCGGCGGAGAGAAGGTCAGGCGTTGAGAAAGCGCGCGTGGGTGATGCCGCGTCCCGTCGAGGCGTCGCCGCCGATCTGGAGGCGCTGGCCGTCGAGCTGGCGGGCGTAGCCGAGCAGGTCGCTCGCCTTGCCGTTTGCGAGGGTATTCGAAAGATCGTCCTGGGCGAGGACGAGGCCGTAGAGCAGGCTCTCGGAGGGCAGGTTTTCCTGGTAGAACAGGTTGCCACCGTCGCCGGTCGTCGTCTTTTTGCTGTTGAGCTGGATGCGGGCGACAACTTCGGTGGCGTGCTGCGTGAAGTCGCGGAAGTCGTCGTCGGTGAGTACGACGAGGTGCCGGGGCAGCCGCTCGCGCCAGTAGGCGTGGGCGGCGCCGGCGGGCAGGGCGTGCCCCGCGAGCCAATCGCCCAGCTGCGTCACGGCTTTATCCTGCTCAGGCGTGAAGCTGTACTCTTCCAGCACCACCTGCCCGTCGCTGAGGACGGGGCTGCCGGGGGCGACGAGTGCCTGGCCCTTTTTCACCCCGGGCAGCGGGCCGAGGGTCAGGGGCGAAACAGTGGACAGGTCGCGCGCAAAGCGTTCGAGCACAAAGGGGCACGTGGCCCACGCGAAGACGCCCTTGAGCGAGCGGACGGGGAAAAGCAGCAGCCGCAGGTCGGTAAAGGCGAGGGCGCCCGCGTGCTCGGAGGCACCGTTGGTATCGGGGCCGAACGCGGCCTTGACGCTGGCCCCATCGGCGCCGTCCTGGCGCTCGAACCAGTCGCGGGCGGCGCCTTTGAGGCCCGTCGAGGCGCCCATAGGCAGGCCCGTGAAGCGCTCGCGCTGGATGGCGAGGTCGATGGCGGCAAAGCTCTGGCCGCTGCCCAGGTGCACGCTCGTCTCGGCGTAGAGGAAAAGGGCGGATCCGGTTTTGAACATGTGGGTGGACGGGTTACCAGGTGCCGAGGTATGCCAGGCCCAGGCCCAGCTTGTGCTCGTCGGTGTGGAGGGGGAAAAGAGATCGGCCCCAGCCGGCGCTCACCAAGTCGGCAGCACGGGCGGGGTCGTCGGTCTGGAGGAAGTACACGCTGCCAGCCGGCGCGGCGCGGCGCGCAGGCCTGGGGCGGTTGGTGGCCATGTCCCACCCGGCGACGATGCCGTAGCGCCCGACGGCGGCAGCGACAAGCCGCACCGGTACGCCATGCAGGGTGCCTTTCAGATCGTCGCCCAGAAAGTCGGGCTTCCAGCCGCGCGCAAAAGGGGCAGGGGTGGTGAGGATGAGACGGAGGCGCCCCTCCTGCACGCGCTGTTGCACGGCGGAGGCGTCGGGAAGCGCAGGCGTGGCAGGCTGGTAGGCAACGGGCCGCTGCTCGCCGCCCACGCGGAGCAATCCTTTTTCGGGCAGGCCGGGCGCGTGGGCGATCGTAGCGAGCAGCCCGTAGCCCGGCCTGAGCCGGGTGTAGCGCGTCGAAAACAACATCCCCTCGGCAGCCGTCCCCGTTTTGTCGTCGAGGGACACCGACGTGCGGACTTCCTCGCCGTAGATCAACGGGCGGTCTGCTTCGCCGGCCTGCTCGGCGCCGTCCTGCCAGGAGCCGGTGGGGTGGTGAAGCGTAGCCGGCGCCTCGCCGCACAGGTAGCGGGTAAAGGCGTCGGCGTCGAGAAAGCCGCGCATCGCCTCCAGAAAGGCGCTTGTGTCGTCGGGCGCGCCCAGCGGTGCCAGCCCCGGGGGCAGCGAGGTGCGCAGGGCAGCCGGCACCGTCCGGGGCGTGAGCAGCAGCGAGGCGCCGCCTCCGGTCTTGGGTCTCGCCAGATCCAGCCCGGCAGGGAATAGGGCTGCTACGCGCGTGCCGTCGCGGTAGGCCAGCAGCGTTTGTTCGAGCGCGAGCGTGCCCGGAGATTCGGGGGTGCCCACGGCAGCAACTACGGCAGGCTGGGGGGCGAGAGAGGCAAAGGCCTCGTGGGCGGGCTGGTGGCCCTCGTGGTAGGCGGTGAACTGCGCGCCCGCGTGCGCCATCACGGCCGAGCGGAAGGCGCCGTAAAGCGTCGTCGGGGGCGGCGGGAAGAGGCCGTGGCCCACGTGGCTATCGCCCGTTACCTGGGGGCGCCCGTCGCGGAAAAGGAGTACGTCGAGCGGGTCGAGGAAAAAGGTCTGGCTCATCGGTCGCGGTCTCCACCTTTGCCGAAGACGACGGCGACCTGGACGAGGTCGAGCGCCTTGCCGGGCTGGTACATGTGGGTGTCGGGGTGGCGCGTGGCGTCGAGCAGGGGCGCGAGCGTGGCATTCCACAGGCGCGTGGCGGCCTGGTCGGCGCTTTCGCCGGCCTGGCGGGGCACGCGTTCGACGCGGCGCCCGAACAGGCGGCGCAGCTCGGGCGCGACAGCTTCGGGGGGCAGCGCGCCTACCGTGGCGCGGGCGTCGTAGAGAAAGCCCGCCGACAGGTGGTTTTCGCGGATGGCTTTTTCGAGCGCCCCCAGCGGCGCCGTCAGGTCGGCGGGCGCGGCGTCGGGGCCGGTGGGCCAGGGGAGGGGCGCCATCACGCCACCGCCCGAGCGGCGCCCGACGGACAGGCAGGCCCGGTTGCGCCCGCTGCTTTTGGCGGCTTTCTCCGCTTTGCGCGCGGCGTCGAGCACGTCGGCGAGGGGCTCCTGCTGGTGGGCGAGGTAGAGGCCCGCGCTGGCGGTCGCCTGCGGCCCCAGCACGCGCGTCGGCACCCCGGCAGGCCACCCCGACCGCGCATCGGGGGGCAGCGTCACGTCGGGCGACGCCGGCGGCGACCAGTCCACCCGGTACCGCTCGCCCTCCCACACGACGTGGCCCGAAAAGGCGGCGCGCAGGGCAGCGAGAAGCGGGAGGGCATCGTCGAAAGAGACGAAGCACAGCACATCATCGCCGCCGCTATAGACGAGTTTGCCCAGAAACTGCTTTTCGACGAGAAAGGGGACGAGGCCGCGCGCAAACGTGGCAAGCGCCTGCGAGATGGCGCGGTGGGTGGCCGCGTCCATGGCGCCTTTGTCAATGGCGGCGTGTTCGCCCGAGAGCCACGTGCCCATGCGGTCGCCGTCGAACTGGATCACGGCGTAGTAGCGCGACGGCGCCGCAACGCCCAGCACGGCGGCGAGCCTCGTGAGGCTTTGCAGGCGCTGCCGGGCGGTGGCGAGCAGGGCAGCGTCGGGCCGCACGTCCAGGCCAAAGGCGCGTCCGAAGCCTTCGGGAGTAAAGGTGTCGGCGAAAAGCCAGTCGCCGGGGAGGGCGGCAAACGTCTGGGCGGCAGGGCTGGCGGCCAGGCGTTTGAGCAGGGGCAGAGGCTCCTCACGGATGTAGTTCTCGCCCAGCGCCTGCTGCGCCGCTGCCACGGCAGACAGAAAGGCGTCGAGGGCGTCCTGGAGGTCGGCGTCGGTGAGGGCACGGAGCACGCCGCACTTGAAGTCGGCAGTGGCCAGCGACGCCGTAGAGGGGAAGCCATCCTCGGCACGCTGCTCTCTGACCTCGCGGAAAAGGCGCTTGGTGATGGAGAGGGCCGAAAGCTGCTCGCCGCCGCGCAGCCGCAGCCGCCCGCGCGCTTCGCTGTTGCTCCAGAACGCGTTGACGGCGCGCTGCGTCGCGTGTTCGTGGGGCACGAGCGCCCCCTGCATGGGGGTGAGGCTGTCGCGGAAGCCGGTGCTCGGGGCCGCCTCGAAGGCGCGCAGGGCCTTGGCCCCGCCCACGGCCTGCTCGACGGCCACGTACTGCTCGCCGTAGGGACGGGCGGCGTCGTAGGGCGCGGCAGCCCAGGCGATTTCGAGAAAGTGGTCGGCTTCGTTCCATCCAAACAGGCGGCTGCCAAAAACCTGCTTGACCTGCTCGACGGCGTTTTTCAGGGCCTGACGGGCCGCGCCCTCGGCATCGCGCGCCAGCGCTTCGGCCTTTTCGGCGGGCACGAAAGCGAGAAAGCGGTTGGGCAGCGCCAGGTCGGCGGGCAGCCTGGAGGTGCGGCCCTCCCAGAAGTCCACGACGCCCTTTTCGACCTCCAGGTCGGGAAAGAGGACGGCGCCGGTGCCGCCGGCCTGCCAGACGGGCCTGAGGGCGTGGGCCGTCACGAACGAGAGCAGGTACGAGCCCGCTCGGAGGTCGCTCGTGCGGCGTGCGGCGGCGATGAAATCCTGCACGGGGCCAAGCGTGAACAGCAGCAGGGCGGGGCGCGCGATGCGGGCAAGGGCCTGCTGCGTTTCGGCGCGCAGGGCGCCGGGCGTCTGGAACGTCATGCGGGCACCTCGACGGTTTTCATCCACACGTTGCCGTCCTTGTCGGGGGCGCCGACGACCTCTTTGCGGAACTGCGAGATGATGCCGCGCCCCATGAGCACCGTCGCCTGCCGGTGGCCCGCCTTGAGCGTCAACTCGCGGCTGTCGTTGGGCAAAAACGTGCTGTTGAACGTCGTCAGCACCACATCGTGGTATTTGCTACTGGTGCGGGCGACGTGCACCTGGAGCGGCGAGGCGCGCCGCGTAAGGCCCGGCGCCCCGATTTCGGCGGTGCCGCCGTTGAAATACGGGCCGATGGGGTCGTCGGGGTCCACCCAGTTCGAACCGTTGGGGTGCTTGAGAAACTGGAGCTGAAGCGGCAGCCCGAAGCCGGCGGACTTGAGTTCGAGCCGAGGCGGCGTGCCGTCGTGCACGAATCGTTTGATGGCGTGCATCTCCTGGCGGCGATCCTCCCACGGTTCTCGCTGATCGCCTTTGAACCCCGTTGAGCCCGAGCGGAAGCGCTGCAAGTCAGCGCCAAACTCCCTGGCGGCATCAACGCCGCACCCTCCGGTGTAGCCGGAAACGATGACACTGGTTTTACCCTTTGCGATCACGTCGAAATCCTTTGTCGCCGCAGCGCCTTCGCGGGAGGGGACGAGGCCGACGGTGCGGGCGAGGCCCTCTTGCAGAAACCGGGCAAGGGCGCTGCTGTCGGCAGCATTTGTCGTGAACGGAGGCAGAGCCGCGAGCAGGGCGTCGGACGAGGCCCGGGGGGTGCTCTGCACCCAGAAGCTGCCGGCGCCGCTGCGGCTGCGGGTGCCCAGCCCACCCAGTTGGGCCAGCAGCCAGAAGGCAGCGCCCGCCTGTTTCAACGCCTCGGCATCGCCGCGCGGTGCCACGAGGGCCACCTGAAACCGCGTCCCCTCGGGCAGAAACCCGCGGTCGTTGTCGCCCAGCGCCGCCGAGTACCAGAGGTAGCCCGTGCCCGAGCCGAGTTTGAGGATGTCTTCTCGCGCGACGCGGCGGCGTTGTCCGTTTCGGACGATTTCCTCTTTCGAGCGCTCCACTCTGATGCCGGGTTCGAGTTTGGTGACAACGTCCACGGCGCCGGCCTGCGCTTGTACGCCGCCCATGCCGGCGTTACCGAAAACGGCGCTCTCGGCCTGAGCCAGGGCGAGGTCGGTATAGCCGCGTCCGCCCAGCAGGGCGCGGTACCAGTAGCGGAGCGCGCCGCGCACGCTCGATGCGCGCAGCTCGGCACCCTCCTGGTCGGCGCCGGCGAGAAAGAGAGGCGTGACGACTCTGCAGTCGAAGACGAGGTGAGGAGGCGCGGGCATGGCTCAGGCGACGGGGTGATGGGTGTGGACGGGCGCGAGGCGGTACTGGCCCAGCCCATGAGTGGTGTTTTTGCCCACGTGGAGC
>CBDUBO010000120.1:0-6793 GCA_965365405.1 uncultured Rhodothermales bacterium
ACGCCATCGCTGGCCGCCCGCCGCACAGACGCCGGCCCTGCCCGCACCCCGGCATGACGCACACGCCCTCTTCTCCCGCCGACACCGACTGTACCACGCTGCCAGACGGGCGGGTTGATTACGCGGCACTCGGCGGCTTTTCGGCCCTCTTCCGCGCCTACGTGTCGGACTTCGAGCGGCTCGCGCCGTTCTACGCCCACGCGCCGTTTGCGCCCGGCGCGCTGCCCGATGCCGCCCGCGCTGCCCTCGACGCGCCGCGCGACCGCGCCACGCTCGCCGCCGTGCTGGAGCGCCAGAACAAGCGCTGGGGCGCGGACGAAAAAGTGCGCCGCAATATCGAACGGCTGGCGCGGCCCGGCACCGTCGCCGTCGTTACCGGGCAGCAGCTCGGGCTGTGGGGCGGGCCGCTTTTCACGCTCTACAAAACCATCACCGCCCTCCAACTCGCCGAAACGCTGACGGCCCAGGGGCAGGAAGCCGTGCCCGTGTTCTGGCTGCACGGCGAAGACCACGACTTCGCCGAGATCGCCGCTGCTACCGTGCTCGACGGGGACGAGCCGGTCACGCTGCGCTACCCGCATCCCCTGCCCGAAACCGGCAACGCAGGACCGGTAGGCCGGCTGGTGCTGACTGAAGCGATCACGCCGCTGCTGGACAGACTCGAATCGCACCTGCCGGACACCACGAGCCGCGACCAGCTCCTTCTGGCGCTACGCGCTGCTTACGCGCCAGGCGTGACGATGACGGACGCCTTTGCGCGCTTTTTGCGCAGCCTTTTCCCTCATGCCGGCCTCGTCTTTCTCAACCCCGACGACGCTATTCTCAAAAAGCTGCTCGTGCCGCTTTTCCAGCATGACGCGCGCGCCAGCGCGGAGGTGGCGGAGGAAATAGCCCGGACGGACGCGCGCCTCGTAGCTAGCGGCTTCCACGCGCAGGTACACGTGACGCCCACCAACCTGTTCGTGATGCGCGACGAGGGCCGCCTTGCCCTCGACCAGGAGGGCAAACGCTACCGCGTGCGGGGCACCGACACGACGTACACGCGGCAGGCACTTCTCGACGAGATCGCGGCGCGGCCCGAGCGCTTCAGTCCCAACGTGCTCCTGCGGCCCATCGCGCAGGACACGCTCTTGCCCACCGCCGCTTACGTGGCCGGCCCGGGCGAAATCGCCTACTTCGCCCAGTTCGGCCCGGCGTACCGCGCCGCTGGCGTGCCGATGCCGCTCGTCTACCCGCGCGCGAGTGCCACGCTCGTGGAGCCGCGCGTGCAGAAGCTCATGGCACGGCACGGCCTCGCCCTGACCGACCTGCCCGGGCGGCCCGAC
Source organism: uncultured Rhodothermales bacterium (assembly GCA_965365405.1). Lineage (GTDB taxonomy): Bacteria > Bacteroidota > Rhodothermia > Rhodothermales > BA12 > CBDUCD01. Next base: position 1,326 of record CBDUBO010000120.1, read on the forward strand.
ATGGTGTTCCAGCGGCTCGTGGAGGCACGCATGGACGGGGCCACGACGGAGGCGCTGGATCGCTTCCGCGCCGCACTCGAAAGCGCGGTGGACGAGGTCGCCCCGACGCTGACCGCGCTCGACCCTAACCTCATGGGCAGCACCGAGGCCGCCCGCGTCCACCTGATGAAAGGCTACGAGAAGCTGCGCGTGCGCGCCGTGCGGGCCGAAAAGCGGCGGCAGTCCGACCTGGAAAGCGCGGCCGCGCGCGTGCGGGCGCACCTCTTCCCGGAAGGCACGCCGCAGGAGCGCAAGCTCTCCGCCTGCTCCTTTCTGGCGGCCTACGGCTTCGACCTCCCGCAGCGCTTGCAGGCGTGCCTTCCGCTGGGCACAGCGGCGCACTTCCCCGTACAGATTTCCTGAGTGCCCATGCTTCCTTTCAACCCCTTTATCGAACGCGCCATCGAGCTGGCTTCCGAGTGGCACGACGGCACGTACCGCAAAGGGCGCTGGCGTCCGCCCGTTTTCGCCCTTCCCGACGACGAGCCCGTGCGCGTACCTGCAATGGCGCACCTGACAGCAGTGGCGCTCACCGTCCAGCGCGCCGGTTTCGACGACGACGTGGTGGCCGCTGCGTTTCTGCACGACAGCATCGAGGACGCAAACCGACTGGGCGAAAGGCTTCGGCAGGAAGTGCTTGAAAAGGAGATGGGGCCGGAAGTGACGGCCCTGGTGCTGGCCGTGACCGAGCCCAAGTACAGCGAAACCGGCGAAAAACTGCGCTGGCAGGCGCGCAAAGAAGCCTACCTCGGCACGCTGCGCGCCGCGCGCCTCGAAGCCGCCGCCATCAGCCTGGCGGACAAACTGCACAACCTGTGGACGACCAACGAGAGCCTCGAAGCCGACATTGACGTGTTCAGCACCGGGCCGGGCCGCATCGGGCTCACGAGCGGCCCCGACAAACAGCGCTGGTTCTACACCGCCGTCGTAGAGGCCACCGCGCACCACACCGACGCCCGGCTGGACGCCATCCGCGAGGCGCTCAGCGCAGAACAGGAGCGCTTCGACCGGTTGGTGGCGCGGCAGGCAGCACGATAGCAACGGACACGCGCGGACGCTTTTCTACCGCACCAGCAGCAGCGGGCGCGCCGTATGCCTCGCCCCAGACGACAGCCGGACGAGGTAAAACCCCGCTGGCAGGCCCGACACGTCCAGTGCGTGCGTCTGCGTGGCCGCCGGAACAGTGAAGTGCGCGACGGCTTGCCCGAGCGCGTTGAAAATGGCGCCCTGCGCGCTTTCTGCCTGTGCTGCCAGCCGGAGTTGCAGCGCCGCCCGCGCCGGGTTGGGCGATAGCTGGAAGGGCAAGGCGTCGGGGCGCGCCTCGCCTTCCACGCCGGGAATGGCGACAGGAACGATTCGCACGGCGTCCACGACGACGTAGGCCGGGCTGCTGGTGCCCCTCGCGTCGTCCGTCACCACGACCGAGTCGCCGGGTGCGAGCGCGAACGTCCCCAGCACGTTCCACTTGTTCTGCGTCGCGGCATCGCTCTGGTTGACGCGGACGGTGTCGGCGCGGCCTTCGGTGTAGATGATGAAGGGCGTGTTCGTAGCACGGTTGGGCGACGGCACCCACCACGCGCTCACCTCCCACACACCGGGCGCGAAGCCGGACAGCGTGAAAGTGGCCCGATCCGCACCTGTCCCCACGGCATTGAGTCGTGCTTTCGTGGTGCCCCAGAAAGGCGTATTGGCACTCTCGAACCAGTCGCCTTCTTCGTGATAGCCCGCGTCGCCCGTGTCGAAGATCATCTCGCCCTCCGGATTCTCGCCATCCGTATCCTGAGGCCGGGCCAGCACGAGCGCCGAAGCTACCTGCCGCTCAAACGTGCCGCCTTCGGGGCGGGTGACAAGCGTGCCCGCCGCTACCAGCGTCGAAGAACCGCCGCCGTCGAGGTTGAGCGCTTCAACGGCCCCCAGCCCGATAAAGAGATCGGCCAGTTCGAGCAGCGTCATCCCCGACGACGCCTGCTGCCGCCCATCCACGACGACGAGCAGCAACTCGCCCGTTTCGGTGTAGCCCACGGCGGTGCGCGGCTGGAGCGCCGTCGTGTCGCCGATGCCCGATCCGAAAAACACCTCGGGCGTCCACGTCACGCGGCGCTGCCCATTTTCGACAAGGACGGGGCCACCACCGATGCCCGTGCCCAGCGGCCAAGGCGCACCGCCAGCCGGAAACTGCGCCGTGGGCTGCGGCTGCGCCTGCTGCTCGGTGTTGGGGTTGGGGGCAGGGTAGAAATACGTCTGGCCGGAGACGGAATACACCCACGCCACGTCCAGGCGTCCGTCGGCGAGCCGGGCAAACGCACCGCGCGTGGGGTAGTAGGTAACGCCGCTGCGGCCCAGCGCGCCGATATTAGCCGACTTCACCTGCCCGTCCTCGGCAACGAGGCTGAGCGACTGGCCGCCGCCGAAATAGCCCCCGTTGACGGCCACGAAGGCGTCGCTTGCGGCAGCAAAGCTGGAAGTTGGTTCTACGCCGTCGCCGTCAGAGGAGAGCAGCGCCCGCAGCTCCCACGCGGGGTCGGACGTGTCGGCGCGGACGAGAAAGGCGCGGACGGGATCGGCATTGTTTCCCCGCTTGAGCAGCGTGTCGGCCTGGAAAACGCGAATCGAGGCGGGCAGTCCGCTGTTGAGATCTTGGCGCGGCTTGAAATTGAGCGTCAACTGGGCCACAGCCGACGGCGCAGCGGTGAGAACGAACAGCGCAAGCAAGAGGACGCGGGGCGGCATCGGTCGGGGCGTTTGGCAAGGAGGCGCCAAGATAGCCCCGCCAGGCGGTGACGCGCCGCTGCCCGTGGCGCTACGAGCACCCCTCGACGTACTCGACGGCGGGCTGCCGGCCGGCGCGGTATTCGGTGACACGCGCCCCGTCGGTTTCAAAGACGATGGCCCGGGCGCCCTCAGAAACCGGTACCACGAGGTAGTGCCCGTCGGTGTATTTGTGCGGCTCGACGCGCGCGTCGGGGTAGCGGGCCAAAATGGCCTGCTCCGTGTCGCCCACACCCAGTCCGTCCGCCGTTTTCACCTGCCGGCTCTGCACGTCCACGCGCGCCAGCGTGCCCTCTTCGATCATGAAGAAGACCGAGTCCGGCGCTTCGGCAATGCGGGCGTAGTAGCAGGTAGGCTCGAAGTGGACGGTGTCCTCCTCGACCGTCAGGCCCGCACCGCGCAGCGCGTCCGGCGTCAGGCCCACGCGGGCGGCACCCAGGCCGTCAGGATCGAGCACCCAGCCGGCGGTGTTGGGCGGAGGCGGCGCAGCAGGCGGTACGGCCGTCGTCGAGTCAGGCGCGGGCGCGGGGGCGTCGGCAGACTGGCAGGCGGCGCACAGCAGCAGGGCGAGGGGCAGGCAGTTTACGAGGCGCATGGTTGGAAACGGGTCGAAGGGAAAAGCACAAGTTAACTTCGCTCCGACGCCTCAGGCCCCTCCATGCGCCCCCTCGTCCTTGCCCGCTTCACCATGCTTTCCCCTTTCACGCACGCGCAGGACGTGCTCACAGTTGCCTCGCCCGGCGGCACACTGCGCCTCACGTTCACCCTCGACACCGACGGCGTGCCCACGTACCGCGTGGACAGGCTGGGCCGACCCATTGTGCTGCCCTCGCGCATGGGCGTGGCGTTGCGAGAAGGCCCGTCGTTCACCGAAGGGCTGTCCTGCGTGGGCAGCGAGCAGCGCACGACCGACGAGACGTGGGAAACCGTGTGGGGCGAGACGCGGCGCATCCGCAACCACTACCGCGAACTGACCGTCCGGCTGGCCACGCCCGGCAACCCGGCGCGCGAGATGGGCATCGTCTTCCGGGTGTACGATGGCGGCCTCGGCTTCCGCTACGAGTGGCCCGCGCAGCCCGCCCTGGGCGCGTTCGCCATCGTGGACGAGCAGACCGAATTCCGCTTCACAGGCGACCACACCGCGTGGTGGATACCCGCCTACCGCGATCACCGCTACGAATACCTCTACCAGGAAACGCCGCTCGCCACGCTTGACACCGTCCACACGCCGCTGACGATGCGGTCGGCCGAGGGGCTCTACCTCAGCCTCCACGAAGCCGCGCTGTGGGACTACGCCTCGATGGCGCTCGCGCACACGGCAGAAAACACCCTCAGAGCCGACCTGGTGCCGTGGGCGGACGGGGTGAAAGTGTACGGGCAGACGCCCTTCGCCTCGCCGTGGCGCACGCTCCAGGTGAGCGACACGCCTGGCGGGCTCGTCACGGATTACCTCCTCCTCAACCTCAACGAGCCGAACAAGCTGGAGGACGTTTCGTGGATCGAGCCGGGCAAGTACGCGGGCATCTGGTGGGGCATGCACGTGGGCACGATGACGTGGCACAGCGGCCCTCGCCACGGCGCCACCACGGAGAACACGCGGCGCTACATCGACTTCGCCGCCCGGCATGGCTTCAAGGGCGTGCTCGCCGAAGGCTGGAACGTAGGCTGGGATCAGCAATGGTGGAACGGCGAGGGCGACCGCTTCCGCTTCTCGGAGCCCATGCCCGACTTCGACATCGAAGTACTGGCGCAGTACGCGCGGGCGAAAGGCGTCCGCCTCGTCGGCCACCACGAGACGGGCGCGGCCATCGACAACTACGAGGCGCAGATGGACAGCGCCTTCGCCTACGCCGCCGCGCACGGCATGAACACCGTCAAGACGGGCTACGTGGGCAGTCGCCTCACCGGGGGCGGCGCGCGGCAGTGGCACCACGGGCAGTACGGCGTGCGCCACTACAACAAGTGCGTGCTGGCGGCGGCCCGGCACCAAATCATGCTCGACATCCACGAGCCTATCAAGGACACCGGCCTGCGCCGCACCTATCCCAACCTGATGACGCGCGAAGGCGCGCGCGGCATGGAGTACGACGCCTGGAGCAACGACGGCGGCAACCCGCCCTCACACCACGCGCTGCTACCCTTCACGCGCAGCCTGGCTGGCCCGTTCGACTACACGCCGGGCGTGCTCGCCTTTTTCTACCCCGAGAAGCCCGGCAACCGCGTCAACATGACGACGGCCAAGGCGCTTGCGCTCTACGTCACCATCTACAGCCCGCTGCACATGGTGGCAGGCCTGCCCGAAGACCTCGAAAAGCATCCGGCGCTGCGCTTTATCGAAGAGGTGCCGACGGACTGGGACACGACGCTCGTGCCGCACGGTGAGGTGGGACGCTACGCCACGTTCGCGCGCAAAGACCGGCGCTCGGACGACTGGTACGTCGGCTCCGTCACCGACGATACGGGGCGCGTGCTCAGCCTGCCCCTCTACTTTCTCGACCCCGCCCGCGCCTACGTGGCCGAAATCTGGGCCGATGCCCCGGAGACGGACTGGAAGACGAACCCGGAGCCGTTCGTGTACCGCGAAGAGGCCGTTACGGCGCAGACCGTGCTCGAACTGCGCCTCGCCCCCGGTGGCGGCTGCGCCCTCCGCATCCGCCCGG
>CBDUBO010000121.1:0-6782 GCA_965365405.1 uncultured Rhodothermales bacterium
TCTGGCTGCACGAGTTCATGGAGCGCTTCGACGCCGACCTCGTCCGCTACGCCCTCGGCACCGGCCTTCCCGAAACCAAGGACGCCGACTTCACGCTCAAAGACTTCCAGGCCCGCGTCAACGGCGAACTGGCCGACGTGCTGGGCAATTTCGTGAACCGGGCCATGACGTTTGCCCACCGCTATTTCGATGGGCAGGTGCCCGATCCGGCGGATGGTGGGCCGCTCTCCGACCGGTGGGATGCCATCGTGCAGCAGATGGGAGCCGTGGGCGAGGCGTTCGAGGCGTTTCGCTTCCGCGAGGCCATCAGCAGCGTGATGAACGTGGCGCGGGCGGGCAACCTGTTCTTCCAAGAGTCTGCACCCTGGCACCAGATCAAAAATGACGAGCAGGCTGCGGCGGATACCATCTACTTCTCGCTTCAACTCTGCGCCAGCCTCTCCATCCTGCTCGAACCCATCGTGCCGGATGCGGCCCTGCGGCTCCGAAAAATGCTCAACCTCGAAGGCGTTCGGCCCTCCACGCCAGGCGGCACGGGAGAACTGGGCTGGGACGACGCGGCCCGCCCGCTGCTCGCGCCTGGCCACAAACTCGGCACGCCCGAAGTGCTGTTCGCCAAGATCGAGGACGCCACCATCGAAGCGGAACGCCAGCGGCTCGAAAGCGCAGGAACCGCGTCCGAAGCCGAAGCCTCCGGCTCCGACGCCGCCCCCGAAAACCCGTTCGCGCCCGTCGGCGAAACCATCACCTACGACGATTTCGCCAAACTCGACCTTCGCGTGGGGCGCGTCACGCTGGCCGAGCGCATTCCCAAGGCCGACAAACTCCTGCGCCTCGAAATAGACCTGGGCTTCGAGACGCGGCAGATTCTGGCGGGCATCGCCGAGCAGTACGCACCCGAAGAGATCGAGGGCAAACAGGTCGTCATCGTCGCCAACCTCGCGCCGCGCAAGATGCGGGGGCTGGAAAGCCAGGGCATGGTGCTCATGGCCGAAGACCGCCAGGGCCGCATGGTGCCGCTCTCTCCAGAGGCCGAGCCGGGCAGCATCGTCAAGTAGCGGGCAACTTTCTGCTACCCGTCCGGTTGGGCAACAATAATTGTCTTTCCCGCCGCCGCCATGCCTGAAACCATCAAAATTCGCCGCTTCGGCGGGTCGCTTGGCTTCGTCATCCCCAAAACTGTTGCCGACGCGATGGCGCTTGAGGAAGGGGACGAGTTGTTCGTCTCCGGTTCGCCGGAGGGGCTGCGTGCAACGCCGTTCGATCCCGACTTTGCCGCGGCGCTGGAGGACGCGCGGGACTTCATGCGTTCACACCGCGACGCCTTCGGCGAGCTGGCCAAGTGAACACGGAGTCCCCGCGCGAGCCGGTCTGGCTGACGGAGCCGCAGATCCGGATATTGCACGCGGAATCAGTGCGGCTTTTCGGCGGGCTGCCCGGCGTGCGGGATCAGGGCCTTCTCGAAAGCGCGCTGGCGCGTCCCCGGCAGTTGCACACCTATGGCGAGAGCCCTGATCTTTTCGATCTGGCGGCGGCATACGCCTTCGGGCTGGCGCGCAATCACGCCTTTCTGGACGGCAACAAGCGTATTGCGCTGCTCTCTATCCGAACGTTTCTCTTTCTGAACGGCTTTCGCTTCGTACCGGAACAGGTCGAAACGGTCGTGATGATGGAGCGGCTGGCAGCGGGCGAAAACGACGAAGCCACGATTGCCACGTGGATTCGGCGGTGCGCGGTGCCGCGCTGAAGAACGCTACTGCCGCAGCGGGAGGGTGACGCGGAAGCGGCTGCCCACGCCGGGTGTGCTCTCGATGTCGAGCGTGCCCCGGTGCCGCTCCACGATGCGCTGGCAGATGGCGAGGCCCATGCCCGTGCTCTCGCCCAGGCGTTGTTCGAGCTGCTCGAAAGGCTGCAAGATGCGGGCGCGGTACTTCTCGTCGAAGCCCTGGCCGTTGTCCTCAACCGTGATGCGCCACCCTTCGCGTCCGGTGCCGGGGCTCGGCACGGGCACCGCTCCGATGCGAATTTCGGGCGCGACGCCTTCGCGGCGGAAGTGGAGGGCGTTGCTGAGCAGATTCTGAAAAAGCTGGCGCAGCTGCACCGGGTCGGCGTCGAGCGTGGGCAGCGGCTCCACCACGACGCGCGCCTCCATCCCCTCGATGCTGAAGCGGAAGCGCTGTAGCACGCCGGAAACGATGGCGTTGAGGTCGGTGGGCACGAAAGCCTGGCCGTGCGTGGTGATGCGGGCGTACTGGAGCAGGTCGCGTAGCAGCCGCAGCATGTGCAGCGCATTCTGCTGGATGCGGGCGAGGTACTGCCTGTTCTCGTCGCTCATCTGGGCAGCGCACTCGCCTTCGAGCACGCTGGCGAAGAGGGCGATTTTGCGCAGCGGCTCCTGCAGGTCGTGGCTGGCGATGTAGGCGAAGTTCTGCAACTCCTCGTTGAGGCGGCGCATGGCGTCGAGGGAGCGTGTGAGCTCGGCGGTGCGGGCCTGCACGCGCGCTTCGAGTGTGCCGTTGAGCTGCAGCAGGGCGGCCTCGGCCTCACGCCGCTCGCGCAGGTGCTCGCGCAGTTCGATCTCGTTCATCACCAGGGCTGCCAGTTCGGTAAGCACCTCGACCTCCTCTGCCGTCCACGCGCGCGGCTGCCCGCTGATGGCGCAGAGCGCCCCGATGGCGTGGCCCGAGGGCTCGACGAGGGGCACGCCCACGTAGGCCACCACGCCCAGGTCGCGTATGGCCAGGTTGTCCTGCACAAGCGGGGTCACGCGGGCGTCGGCCACTACGAGGGTCCCGCCCGTGCCCACGACGTGCTGGCAGAACGAGTGCGAAAGGGGCGTCTGCCGCAGCGTCGCCCACGGCTCGGCCAGCCCCTTGGCGCTTTTGAAAAACTGCCGGTCGGCGTCCACGAGCGACACGAGCGACACGGGCACGTCGAGCAGCTTGCACACCAGTTCGGTCAGGCGGTCGAACGAGCGCTCGGCCTCCGAGTCGAGCAGCTCTGTCTGTGCGAGGGCGGCAAGCCTGCTGGGGTCGGTGACGGGGTCAGGCCGCTGGTGTGTGCTCAAGAGGTAAGTCTTTGAAAAGTGCACGCTAAGGTAAGGTGCCTTCCGCGCATCAGGCTACTGCCCGCGCACCTGGGCAAAGGCTTCGCTGGGCCGCCACGCCGGACGCAGGTTGGAGTTCGCCAGCTTGTAGCCCAGCCGGAAGGCCACGCGCGTTTGCTGCACCATGCCGCCAAAGAGCACCTCGTCCGTCAGTTCGTCGCCGGGCTGGTGGTAGCGCTCCATGCGGTAGCGGTTGAAGTATTCGTCCGCCCAGCCCGCTGGCCGGCCCGCGAAGTCGCGTCCGGTGTTGAAGAACACGGCGGGCACGCCCCCACGCGCAAAGGCGAGCTGGTCGGAGCGGAAAAAGAGGCCCTGGTTGGGCGTCGGGTCGGGCGTGACGGTGAGGTCTTCAGAGGCGGCGGCCTCGCGCAAAAGCCCCATCAACTCGCTCCGCTCCGCGCCGATGCCCACGATGTCGCGCGTGCGCCCAGCCGTGTTGCCGCTGTCCACGTTGAGGTTGGCGATGGTCTGGGCGAGCGGCACCACCGGGTTTTCGGCATAATGGCTCGCGCCGAGCAGGCCCGATTCCTCGGCGGTGAGGGTAGCAAAGAGCACGGTGCGCGCGGGCGGCTGGGGCAGCGCCTTGAACGCCTTGGCCAGCGTCAGCAGCATCGCCACGCCCGAAGCGTTGTCCACCGCACCGTTGTAGATGCCGTCGCGCCCCTGGGCGATGAGGGCGTCATCTTTGCCCAAGTGGTCGTGGTGGGCGGTGTAGACGACGGCTTCGTCGGGAGACGTGCGGCCTTCGAGGCGGGCGATGACGTTGGTGCCCGTGAAGCGGCGCGGCTGGAAGCCGGCTTCCACCTGCACCCGCACGCCCGTGGGCCGGGGACGGAAATCGCGCGTGGCGGCCTGCGCAAACCAGGCGTCGAGCGTGGTGCCGGCCATCTCGGCGATCCTTTCGGCCACGGGCCGCGTGATCCAGCCTTTGAGCTGAAGCGGGTTTTCAGGCGGTGTGGCCAGCTGAATCTGCTCGCGGGAAGCGGTGGCCGCCAGCACCTGGAAGGGGTAGCCCGCCGTTTCGAGCGTGTGGATGAGCAGCACGCCTGCCGCGCCGCGCCGCCGCGCCTCCTCGTACTTGTACGTCCAGCGCCCGTTGTAGGTAAGCGTATCGGCCTGAAAGAGGTCGGGCTCGGCCTCCGTCGCGGGCGGGTCGTTGACGAAGGCGAGCAGAATCTTGCCCCGCACGTCCACATCCTTGAAGTCGTCCCAGTTGTAGCCGGGGTTGGAGATGCCGTAGCCGACAAAAACGAGTTCGCCGTCGAGCGCGGCCCGCTCGGCGTCGAGGTCAGTGGCGATGGTGAAGTCGCGCACGAAGGTGTACTCGGCGCGTGCGTCGCCTGCCGAGAGGGTGAGGGCGCTCACGTCGCGCGGCGTCGCGCCGAGCAGGGGCACAGGCTGGAAGTAGGAGCCGTCCGGTGCGCCGGGGGCCAGCCCCAGCGCCCGGAACTGCGCGGCGATGTATTGCACGGCGAGGGATTCGCCGCGCGTGCCCGTGCCCCGCCCTTCGTACCGATCCGAGGCCAGTTCAGCCAGGTGCGTGCGCAGCGCTAGGCTGTCGATGGCGGCGAGGGCGTCGTCGGGCGGCGTGGCGGGCAGGTCGCCGGGGTCGGCATCGCAGGCGGCAAGGAAAAGCGCGAAAAAGGCGCACAGAAGCAGGCGGGGCATAGCAATGGGTTGGAAAGGAGAATCCCCGAACATAACGATAGGGCAGGTGCTATGAATTGTGCCCCTACGCCGGATTGCGTGCCACGAGCAGAAGCGAGAGGGGGCGCTGCGTCTCCGGGTGAAGCGGCTCGCGCACGGTTTCGAGGGCCCACCCCGCTGCGCGCAGCACGGCCGCCCAGTCCGAAAACGTGCGGAAATACCACGGCATGGTGGACGGAAACGCCCCGCCGAAGGCATCGAAGGTTTCCTCGCGCCAGCCCGCCACGTAAGGCGCATCCCCGCCCGCCAGCGGGTGCAGCGTTTGCATGACGAGAAAGCCGCCGGGTGTGGTACCGCCGCGCAAGGCCGCGAGCAACTTTTCCACGTCTGCTCCCAGCAGGGCGAAGTTGCACACGGCGACATCGAAAGGCCCTCCGGTGAGCGGAGCACCCGACTCGATCTCGCTGTACGTGAGGTGGTGGAACGTGCCGCCCCGCGCCCGCGCCGCTTCCACGAGCGCCGCCGAGCCGTCCACGCCCACGGCTCTGATGCCGTGCAGGGCGAGCGCGCGCACCAGCCACCCTTCGCCGCAGCCCACGTCCAGCACAGCGGTGGGACGAGGCTCCAGGCCACAGAGGGCGTCCAGTATGGCAGCGTCGGTGCCGGCCCTGCGGCTTGCGATGCGCCCCTCGCGCACCGCCGCCGTCCACGCATCGGCGTTGGCGTCCCAGCTCGTCTTGAGGCGCTGCTCGGCGTCTTTCACGTCCAGCCCTCGCGTGCGCGCAGCGTTGTGATGTGGGCCGTGTGGTGGCGTCCGTGCCACGCATACTGCGCCAGCGCCCAGTCGAGCGTGAAGGCCTGGCCGTGCTGGGGGTGGACGAACGTGCGGGCGAACGCCTCGTCGTCCAGCCGGGCCAGCAGGTGGGCCCAGCGCGCGTGGAGCGCATCGAGCAGGTCGAGCGACACGGCGACGGGAAGCGTGCGGGCGTCGGGGAGTTCGGCCCACCGCGCCTCGTCGTAGGGTTTGACCGTCGGGGCGTCTTCCGTCAGCGCCAGGCGGAAGCGCGTGTACGCGTTGACGTGACTGTCGGCGACGTGGTGCACCACCTGGCGCACCGTCCAGCCTTCCGGGCGGTAAGGCGTGTCGAGCTGTGCGTCCGTCAGACCGGCTACGGCGTTGCGCAGCGCGGCGGGCAGCGCGGCAATCTGCGCGATGGCGCGGGCGCGGTGGGCGGGCACAGGCACCCCGTCGTACTGAAAGCGGCCGATGGGATAGCGGAGGTCGTCAGACATGGCTGGGAGGTTGGTGAGTCAGTTACGGTCGCCCGGCTCGCTGAGGGTTGGACGGTTGATCTGGTGCAGACCACCCAGCCATCCTAGCCAACTTAGTACGCCCGCGCAAACACGACGCGGCCCTTCGAGGGGCGGCCCGAAATCAGATCCACCCCGTCTTCGGCTTCCTGACTGAAGGGGATGCAGCGGATGGTGGCTTTGGTCTCCTCCTTGATCTGCGCCTCGGTTTCCGCCGAGCCGTCCCAGTGGGCGAGCACGAAGCCACCCTTTTCGTCGAGCACCTCTTTAAAGGCGTCGTAGGTGTCCACGCGGTGCGTGTTGGCTTCGCGGAAGGCGAGGGCGCGATCAAACAGGCCCTGCTGCACCTGCTCCAGCGTCTGAACCAGGGCGGCGGCCAGACCGTCCTGCGGCAGCGATTCCTTGGTGCCCGTGTCGCGCCGCGCCACCTCGATGGTGCCGTTCGCTACGTCGCGCGGCCCGAGGGCCAGGCGCACGGGCACGCCCTGCACCTCGTACTCGTTGAATTTCCAGCCGGGCCGGTAGCCCTCGCGGGCGTCGAGCTTGACGCGGACGCCGGCCTCGCGCAGCTCGCGCACGATGCGTTCTGCGCGTTCGAGCACAGGTGTCTTTTCGTCGTCCTTGCGGAAGATGGGCACGAGCACCACCTGCGTGGGCGCGAGGCGGGGCGGCAGCACCAGACCCTGATCGTCCGAATGCGTCATCAGCAGCGCCCCGA
>CBDUBO010000122.1:0-6776 GCA_965365405.1 uncultured Rhodothermales bacterium
CGAAAAGCTGCACCTGCTCCAGTACATCGAAAGGATGGACCTGGCCTACGCCGCCGCCGACCTGGCGCTGTGCCGCGCCGGAGCCATTACGTGTTCGGAGTTGATGGTGACGGGCACGCCCGCCATCCTGGTGCCCTCCCCCAACGTGGCTGAAGACCACCAGACGCACAACGCCCGCTCCATGGAGCGCGCCGGCGCAGCGCTGCTGCTGCCCGAAACCGAACTCGACGCGCGGCTCGTCGAAACCGTCGAGGGGCTGATGGCCGACGAAAAAGGCCGGCAGGAGATGTCCGACGCCGCCCGCGCCATTGCCCGCCCCGACGCCGCCGAACGCATTGCCCGGCACGTGCTCGACATCGTGGAGCGACGGCGATGAAGCAGACCCGGCGCCAACCCGTTTTCGGACGCCTGCGCGGCGTGCACTTCGTCGGCATCGGCGGCATCGGCATGAGCTCTATTGCCGAGGTGCTACTCCGGCGCGGCTACCAGATCAGCGGCTCGGACGTGAAAAAGAGCGACGTGACCGACCACCTCGAATCGCTCGGCGCTGCGGTGTACGAAGGCCACGCTGCCGACCAGATCGGAGAGGCCGAAGTGGTGGTGTTCTCGTCTGCCGTCCGCCCGATGGACAACCCCGAGTGCATTGCCGCCGCGCAGCGCCGCATTCCCGTGCTTTCGCGCGCCGAGATGCTGGGCGAACTCATGCGGATGCAGTACGGCGTCGGCATTGCCGGCACGCACGGCAAGACGACGACGACGACCATGACCGGCATGATCGTCCGCGAAGGCGGCTTCGACCCGACGATCATCGTGGGCGGCAAGGTGGAGGCGTTTGGCTCGAATGCCGTGGCGGGCGAGGGCGACGTGATCGTGATCGAGGCCGACGAGTACGACCGCACGTTTCTGCGCCTCACGCCCAGCCTGGCCGTCATCACGAGCCTGGAGGCCGATCACCTCGACATCTACCGCGACCTCGACGACCTGCGCGGTGCGTTCGCGCAATACGCCAACCGCGTCCCCTTTTTCGGCGCGGCCATCGTGTGCCTGGACGAGCCCAACGTGCAGTCCATCATCGGGCAGATCGAGCGGCGGCTCGTGACCTACGGGCTGGCCCGGCAGGCCGACGTGCGCGCCGAGGACGTGCGCCCCGAAGGCACGACGACGCGGTTCCTTGTGTTCGACGGGCCGGAAAGGCTGGGCACCATCACGCTCCACGTGCCGGGCCTGCACAACGTGCGCAACGCGCTGGCCGCCATCGCCGTCGGGCTCGAACTCGACATCCCGTTCGAGGCCATCGCCCGCGCCCTCGATCAGTTTCGGGGCGTGCAGCGGCGCTTCCAGCAACTCGGTGAAAAAGGCGGTATCCGCGTCGTGGACGATTACGCGCACCACCCCACCGAGGTCGCCGCCACCCTTGAAGCCGCCTCCGACGCTTTCCCCGACCGCCGGCTGGTCGCGGTTTTCCAGCCGCACCTCTACTCGCGCACGCGCGACCTGCTGCACGAATTCGCCCAGAGCTTCATCGATGCCGACGTGCTCGTGCTGACGGACATCTACCCCGCCCGCGAAGAACCCATCGAAGGGATTGACGGGCAGCTTCTGGCGGACATGGCACAGCGCTACGGCCACCGCGCCGTGCAGTACGTGGCGGACAAAGAGGCGCTGCCCGCGCACCTGGCCAGCGTGACACGCCCCGGCGACGTGGTCATCACGATGGGCGCGGGCGACGTGTGGAAGTACGGCAAGGACTTTTTCGACCAGATCGAGGAGGAAGCCCGATGAGCACCAGAACACGGAAAAAGGCCGGGTTGCGCCTTTCCAACGCCGGCATCGTGGCGCTCGGCGTGCTGCTGGCCGGGTTGGCAGCGGGCGGCGCGTACTACCACCACACCCTCGAACTCGTCCGCGTGGACGTGCGCGGCACGCGCTTCAGTACGCCCGAAGCACTTGGCGCGCTCGCCCGCATCGACACGAGCGCCCGCCTGTTCGCCCTCGACCCGGACGTGATCGCTGACCGCGTAGCCCGCCACCCGTGGGTGGCCCGTGCCGAAGCCACGCGCCTGCCCACCGGCGTGCTCGACATCGAGGTCGAAGAGCGCGTGCCTGTGGCCCTGGCCGTAGATGCCTCGGGCCGCGCCACGCACTACCTCGACGCCTCGGGCTACGCCATGCCCGCGCCCGAACTCGCCGTGTTCGACGTGCCCCTCGTGCGGGGCGTGGTGTTGCCGCGCAACGCGACCCAGCCCGTTGCCGCGCCGCACGTGCGCGAGCTGCTCGGCGCCCTCGCCCTGCTCACGCCCGAAGAGTCGGCCCTGGTGTCCGACCTCGTCGTGGAGGGCGGCGTCACGCTTTACACGCCCGCCGGGCCGCAGGGCACGACCATCCCCGTCGCGCTGGGCATGTCGGGCTACCGCGAGCGCTTCCGGCGGCTGCACGCCTTCTGGCAGCAGGCCGTCGTGACGCGCCCCGAGAAGCATTTCGAAAGCATAGACCTCCGTTTTTCCAGCCAGATCATCACCCGTGAAGGGTAGGAGCAGCAATCCATCTTCTACCAGTACCGATCCGAACAGCACTATTCATCAGCATAACAGACCCATGAACGAACGAATCGTCGTCGGCGTGGACATTGGCACCACCAAGGTGTGCGCCATTGTGGCCGCGGCAGAGCCCAACGGTCGCGTGACCGTGCTCGGCGTGGGCACCGCCGAAAGCGACGGCCTCAACCGGGGCGTCGTCGTCAACATCGACCGGACGGTGGCGTCCGTGCAGAAAGCCGTGCGCGAGGCCGAGAACGTGGCGGGCGTCAAAGTCCAGCGCGTCATCGTCGGCATCGCGGGCGACCACATCTCCAGCCACCAGAGCCGGGGCGTTATCACCGTGTCCAACCGCAACGGCGAGGTGAGCCAGGCCGACGTGAACCGGCTCCTGGAGGACACCAAGCAGGTCGTGATGCCCAGCGACCGCGAGATTCTGCACGTCATCCCGCAGGAGTTCATCGTGGACGGGCAGGACGGCGTGTTCGACCCCGTGGGCATGTGCGGCGTGCGCCTCGAAGCCAACGTCCACATCATCAGCGGCCTCGTCTCGGCGGTGCGCAACATCTACCGCTGCATTGAAAAGGCGGGCTACCAGGTGGCCGACATCGTGCTCGAACCACTCGCTTCGAGCTACGCCGTGCTGCACCCGGACGAAAAGGAAGTGGGCGTCGCCCTGATCGACATCGGCGGCGGCACGACCGACATCGCCGTGTTCGAGGAGCAGACGATCCGCCACACTGCCGTCATTGCCATTGCAGGCAACAAGGTGACGGACGACATCCGGCGCGGGCTGGGCGTGATGCGCGACCAGGCCGAAAAGCTCAAGTGCCAGTTCGGCGTCGCCCTGGCCGACATGGCCGACGAGCACGAGGCCATCACCATTCCCGGCATCGGCGGCCGGCCCGACAAGGAGGTGGGCCGCAGCGTGCTCGCGCAGATCGTGCAGCCGCGCATGGAAGAAATCCTGGAGTTCGCTGCCATCGAGATCAAGCGCAGCGGCTACGCCCGGCAGCTTTCGGCAGGCATCGTGCTCACCGGCGGCGGCGCGCTCATTCCCGGCACGGCCGAGCTGGCCAGCGACATCCTCGGCGTCGAGGCGCGCGTGGGCCGGCCCATCGGCCTCACGGGTGGGCTCGTGGACGAGGTGAACGATCCCAAATTCGCCACGGCCGTCGGCCTCGTGCTCTACGGCGTGCGCCCCGAGGCCATCGGCGGCGTGCTCGCGCAGGGCGATATGGGCGTGCGCCCGCAGCCCGACACGCCTTTTACCGACTACAACAGCGGCGACGGCGCGCCTACCGAGTCGCCGCTCTCGCGCGTGACGGACAAGATCACCGACCGCATGAAACGCTGGTTCGACGAATTGTAGGGACGTGGGGAAATAGGGACGTAGGGAAACGGTCGAGAAGCACCATCGAATTCGACCATACTCCAGTCCTTGCGTCCCCAGTCTCCGAGTCACCTAACCCATCAGCCAACCAATCCAACAAACCAACCACGTGGCAGAGTGCTCAGCCTGCCGCGTCTCTCAACCAACAGGGGGCCCCCACATGAAAGACCAGACCATCCACACCCGCTTCACCTTCGACCCGGACGCCGAAACCGTCGCCAAGATCGCCGTGATCGGCGTGGGCGGAGGGGGCGGCAACGCCGTGGACAACATGATCGCCAAGGGTATCCGCGGCGTGGACTTTATCGTCATCAACACCGACGCGCAGGCGCTGGGCAACAACAAGGCCCCCATCAAGGTGCAGGCCGGGCAGGTGCTCACCAAGGGGCTCGGCGCGGGCGCGCGGCCCAGCGTGGGCGCCGAAGCCGTCGAGGAGAGCCGCATGGAGATCGAAAAGCTGCTCGACGGCTACGACATGGTGTTCGTAACCGCCGGCATGGGCGGCGGCACCGGCACCGGCGGCGCGCCCGTCGTGGCGCAGATTGCCCGCAAAATGGGCATCCTGACCGTCGGCGTCGTCACCAAGCCGTTCGACTGCGAAGGGCGCAAGCGCATGAAGTTTGCCGAGCAGGGCATCGACAGCCTGCGCCAGAGCGTGGACACGCTCGTGACGATTCCCAACGAGCGGCTTTTCAACATGGCCGACGACGACATCACGCTGCTCGACGCCTTTGGCTGCGCCGATGACGTGCTCTACAACGCCACGCGCGGCATCAGCGACCTCGTGACGATGTACGGCCTGATCAACCTCGACTTCGCCGATGTGCGCACGACGATGAGCGACGGCGGCACGGCGCTCATGGGCTCGGCCGTGGCCGCGGGCGACAACCGCGCCGAGCGGGCCGCCATCGAGGCCATCTCCAGCCCGTTGTTCGACGGGCTGAGCATTGCCGGCGCGCGCAACGTGCTCGTCAACATCACCGCCAACCGCAAGCTGGGTCTGCGCGAGGTCAACGCCGCCATCGACGCCATCCGCCGCGAGGCAGGCGACGAGGTCGAGATCATCTTCGGCACCGTCATCGACGACAGCGCCCAGGACGACCTGCGCGTGACCGTCGTGGCAACCGGCTTCGACCAGGCGCGCCACACGCATCACGCCGCGCCCACGGTGCAGCGCACGGCTCCGCGCAACCCGCAGGAGATGGTGTATCCCAAGGGCGAGGAGAACCTGACGCGCTTCGACGAGCCGGCTTACACGCGCCGCACCCTCGTCGAGCCCGCTGCCGAGGTTCCGCGCGCCGCGCCGCCGGCCGCACCGCCGCGCGTGGTGCGCCGCCTCGACGAGCCGCGCGACCGCCCCGAGCGCATCCGCAAGGACAACTCGGACACGCCAGCCTTTCTGCGCCGCCAGATGGACTGAGGCCGCCGCGTTGCGGCACGGCCTGCTCACCCCGCGTTGCGTGCCTGAAGCCCGCAGCGCGCCAGGCCGTGCCGCCCTTTCTGTCCCCGATTCCGCGAGCCGGTCCGTCTGTGCCGGCGCTCTGAGCAAGCCCGGCCGGGCGATTGCGGGGACGGCCGACGCGCTGTGCGCCGCCTCTCCGGCCCCCTGAGCGCACCCGCGTCCACCGCGCCTTCCGAACACCACCGGAAGGCGCGGTTCTGTTTTGGGGGCCCTCACCGTGGCGGCTCTGTCACAGCAGCGCCGAACCCGAAGCAGCGCAGCGGGCGTGCAAACCCACTCACCCCTCCACCCATGAACAACCGCCGCCTCTTCGCCGCCATCGCGGGGGCCGCCGCCTTTGCCGGAGCCCTCTACGTATGGCAGCGCGTGCTGCCCCGGCGGCGCGCCGAAAGCCTCCGCCGCCATGCCGGGCAGCGGCGCGTGCAGCGCGTAGACGAAGGCTGCGGCCCGCTCTTTTTTCGCGTGTACCGCGCCGACATCGTCCGGCCCCGGCTGGATGCGCCCGCGCTGATGCAGCAGGTGCAGGCCGATCCCGACGCGTTCTCGCCCCACGAAATTGCTCGGTTCGAGAAAACGCATGGCGCTGAAGGGCGCATGGAGGTGGGCGACGAGTATTTCATCCACATCCGCAGCCCGTGGGACGGGCCCGTGCGCGTGGCTCAGCGCGACGATACGTCGTTCCGCTTCGTCACCCTCGACGGGCACCTGGAGGCGGGCACCATCGTCTTCAGCGCCCGGCCGCGGCCCCAGGGTGGGCTGCGCTTCGAGATCGTCTCGTGTGCCCGCAGCGCCGATGCGGCCTTCCACACGCTCTACGACGTGCTGCGCATCGCGCGTGGGGCGCAGACGCGCATGTGGAAAGCTTTCTGTCGCTGCGCTGCCGAAGCCGCCGGGGGCGAAGTGTTGGGCGACGTGGAGGTGCGCACCTTCCGCGCCAGTTACGACGATCCGCTCACGCCGGGCGACACCCAGGCCGAAACGCCCTACCAGCAGGTGCTGGCCGACCTCGCCGCCCGTGCCCTCAACTTCGAGGTGCCCGCAGCCGACGCGCCACCCGCCGGCTGGAACCACGACGACGCGCAGACGGAACTCATCCCCGAGCCGCCCGGCCCACCACTCGAAAGCGGTCCGTGGGCGCACGCGCGGGCCTACGTGCAGGCATACCGCTTTCCCGACCCGCGCAGGCTCGTCGGCCACTACGACCCTACCGCCGCCCTCGAAGGCCGGACGATGTTTCTGAGGGCGCGCTTCGCGGGCTTTACGTTCCCGTTCGGGGTCCGCATCAGCCGGATGCTGGACGAGACGCGCCCTACGCCCGACGGCCCCATGCGGGTGTGGGGCTACAGCTACCGCACGCTCGAAGGCCACTTCGAGCGCGGCGAGATCA
>CBDUBO010000123.1:0-6767 GCA_965365405.1 uncultured Rhodothermales bacterium
TGAGCAGCCAGTAGCGCGCATAGATGAGGTAGACGTAGGCACGCCCGGGCCCCACGAACAGGTCGTGCCCGCGCCCTGTGGGCTTAAGCAGACCCGTTTCCAGGTCCAGCAACCCCCAGCCGTGAAAGGCGGGATCGTCCTGCAAATACGCTTCGGTTTCTACGATGCGCCCTGCCAGCACGCCGTCCGCGGTTTCGTGCACGAGCCACTTGCCGATGAGGTCGGGGGCGACTTCGAGCGTGGGACGGTCGAAAAAGTCGGCAGGAAGCGGCGTCATAGGGTGAATCAGCCCAGCGTATCGGCGGCGCGGCGCAGGCGGCGCACGCATGCCTCACGTCCTACCACTTCCATCAACTCGAACAGGCCGGGGCCGGATGACTGACCGCTCACGGCAAGTCGGGCCGGGTGGATAAGTCGGCCCGCGCCCGCGCCCTGCGCCTCAGTGATCTGGCGGAGGGTGCTTTCGAGGGTGTCGTGATGGAAGGCGTCCAGCTTATCGAGCGCGTCGGCGTAGGCGCGGCACAGGGTGGCAGAATCCTCTTTCCACCGCTTTTTGACGCCCGCCTCCTCGTACCCTTCGGGGTCGCGGAAAAAGTAGGCGTGCCCAGCGATGTCGGCGGCAAACGTGACGCGCTCCTGCAGCAGCGCCGCGATGCGCGTGAGCAAAGCGTCGTCCGGACTGAAGCCAGCTTCTTCAACGGCGGGACGGGCACGCGTTGCCACCTCCTCGGGCGTCAGGCGGCGCAGGTGCATCTCGTTGAACCACTTCAGCTTGTCGAGGCTGAACTGGGCTCCGCTCTGGCTCACCCGGTCAAGGCTGAAGGCGGCCACCAGTTCGTCGAGCGTAAAGATTTCCTCCTCCGTGCCCGGATTCCAGCCCAGGAACGCCAGGAAGTTGACGACGGCTTCGGGCTCGTATCCTGCCGCGCGGTAGTGCTGAACGAATACCGGGATGCCCGCTTCCTCGGCCTTGCGCTTGGAGAGCTTGCCGCCGCTCGGACTCAAAATCAGCGGCAGGTGTGCCATCTCAGGCGGCGTCCACCCCAGAAAGCGGTACAGGAGCAGGTGTTTGGGCGTCGAAGGCAGCCACTCCTCGCCCCGCACCACGAGCGTGATGCCCATCAGATGGTCGTCCACCACGTTGGCCAGGTGGTAGGTAGGCAAGCCGTCGGACTTGAGGAGCACCTGGTCGTCGAGTTGGGCCGTGTCAATCGTCACCCAGTCGCGCACGTGGTCGCGGAAGCGGACGGTTTCGCCCTCTGGCACCTTGAGCCGGACGACGTACGGCTCGCCCGAACGCAACCGCGCCTCGACCTCTTCGACGGGGAGCGTGAGGCTGTTTTTCATGCTCATGCGTGTCACGGCGTCGTAGGCCGCCCCGGCGCCGTCGCCCAGGCGGGCGCGCATGGCCTCGATCTCCTCCCGCGTGTCGAAGGCGTAGTAGGCGTGCCCGGCATCGAGAAGCTGCTGCACGTAACGGTCGTAGTGCGCCTTTCGCTCGGACTGGCGGTAGGGCGCGTGCGCGCCACCCACTTCCGGGCCCTCGTCGAAGCTCAGGCCGGCCCAGCGCAGGCTTTCCAGAATATCCGCCTCGGCCCCTTCCACGAAGCGCTCCTGGTCGGTGTCCTCGATGCGGAGCACGAACGTGCCGCCCGACTGCCGGGCCAGCAGGTAGTTGTAGAGTGCCGTGCGCAGCCCGCCGATGTGCAGCAGGCCGGTGGGCGAAGGGGCAAAGCGGACGCGAACCGGGAGGGTCATGGGAGGCGAGAAAGGCGAGCCCGAAAGATATCCCTCCTGCCCCGCCGCTCCGGGGAAACCGTGCAAAATCGCGCCGCCGTGCCGTTACCGCTCCGCCTCGACGACGACGCCCGGCGAGAACACGTACTGCGCGCTCATCACCACGGGCGGTTCCTGCACGTACTGCATCGCGGGGCGCAGGGGCGCGGGTGTGTCCGCCGCACGGGGCCGCGCGCCCAGGAAGCCGATGAGCAGGAAGCCGATGCCTGCCAGGGCCGCCGTTCGCAGCGAGACGCGGGCGCGCCGCTGCCAAAGCGTTGTCGGGCGCGTGGGCGGCCGCTGCGGGCGAGGCCTGCCCCGGCGCTGCTGCGCCAGGCGTTGCATGAACGCCGCGTCCATCGCGGGCGTCACCGCAAACGTCTCCTGACGGCTCAGCCGCCGGAACTGCATCACGCTCTCCAGCAGGCGGCGGGCGTCCTCGCTGCCGGCCAGGTGGGCAAAAAGCGCCGAGTGCTGCTCGAAGGGCAGTTCGCCGTCTGCGTACAGGTGAATCATCTCCTCGTGGGAATAGGCTCCCGTCATGGCTTCTGATCTTTTCAGGAAACGCGCGCGCCGGCCGGCTCGCCGGTGAAAGCCTGGACAAGCTCAGCCATCTTGCGCCGCGCTTTGAACAGTCGCGATTTCACCGCCGACACGGTCGAGCGCGTCACAGCGGCGATTTCTTCGTAGTTGAGGTTCTGGTACTCGCGCAGCACCACCACCTCGCGGTAGTCGGGTTTCAGTTCGGCCAGCACCCGGTTGACGAGCCGCACGGCCTCGTTGCGCTCCATGTGCGCGCCCGTCCCCTCGGCAGCGAGTAAATCATGGCCCTCGCTCAGCGATTCCAGGCGGTTGGTGCGGCGGAGGTAGTTGAGGCACTGGTTGCGCGCAATCGTGAAGAGCCACGACTTGAACGCGCCACTGCGCAGGAGTCGGTCCCGGTTTTCATAGACTCGCACGAACGTCTCCTGCGTTACGTCCTGCGCCGCCTCGCGGTCGAGCAGCATCTTGGACGTGAAGGTGAAGACAGGGCCCTTGTAACGGTTGTAGAGGGTGACGAACGCGAATTCGTCGCCTGCCTGAAACGCTTCGATGAGGGCCGTGTCGTCGTGGTGCATCCGTGTGGGATCGCCTTTTTAGTCAAGACACGGTGAAGAACGGAAAGTTGCCCTCTTTTATCGTGCAGCAGCGGCGGCACGCCTGGAAAGTTCGATGAGACTTGCGTTGCCGCCTTTTCGCCCCAAGCACTAACTTTTGAGGCTTTACGTTTTCTGGCCTCTTTTCCCACCTTTCCTTTTGCTGATGTCTGCCTCCCCCCTTTCGCGCTTTGCGTCGTTGTTCTGCGTGGTTTGCCTCGCGGCCCTGTCGGCCTGCGGCGGCTCGCGCCCCGCCACCACGCCGGCCACGCCTGCACCCGACGTGCTGGCGACCTATGCTGACGAGCGCCTCACTGTGGCTGAGTTCGAGGATCGCTACGCCCGCAGCGTCGGAGGACGCGAAGCTGCTGCCGACGATTCAGTGGCCGCGTACCGCGACTTTCTCGACCGCTACGTGGACTTCCGCCTCAAGGTGATCGCCGCGCGGGCCGCCGGTCTGGCAACGGATTCTGCGCTCGTAGCCGAGATCGGACAGTACCGTACCAACCTGGCTCGCCCCTATATGCTGGAGCAGGAGGTCATCGAACCCGTGGTGCGCGACCTCTTCGAGAAGCAGCAGACGGTCGTGGACGCCAGCCACATCCTCATCCTGGCGCAGCCCGGCGCCCTCCCCGCCGACACCCTCGCGGCTTACAACAAGCTCCAGGCCGTCGTGGACTCCGTTCGCGCCGGGATGCCGTTCGAGCAGGCCGCCATCAAGTTTTCCGAAGACCCCTCGGCGCGCGGCAACGGGCAGGGCGCGGGCGGACGGCTGGGCTTCTTCACCGCGGGCGACATGGTGGATGAGTTCGAGAACATGGCCTACAGCACGCCTGTCGGCGGCTTGTCGCCCATTTTCCGCACCCGCTTCGGCTACCACGTGCTCAAGGTCGAAGACCGTAAGGCGCGGCCCCAGGACGTGCGTGTGGCCCACATCATGATTCGCCCTGACGGCGGCGACCCCGCCCAACTCGACTCGGCCCGCGCACTCGCACAGGCCCTGCGCGACAGCGTGACAGCCGGGGCCGACTTCGGCACACTGGCCGCCCGCCACAGCGACGACCCCGGCAGCGCGGCGCGCGGCGGCGACCTGGGGGCGCTTTCGTGGCAGACGCCCGTCGTCGAGCCGTTCAAAAGCACCGCCTTCGCACTCGAAAACGCGGGCGACCTCTCGCCGGTCATCGAAACGTCGTTCGGCTTCCACGTCATCAAGCTACTCGAACGCGCGCCTGCGCCCACCTACGAAGCGGTCTTTAGCGAGTTGAAGGGGCAGGTGGCCCGCCTGCCACGCGCCAAGTCGGCGCAGGACAAGCTGGCCCGCCGCATTCTCGCCGAGTACGGCGCGACCGCCGATACGGCCCGTGTGCTGGCCGCCTTTGCAGGGCAGCCCTACGACAGCCTCGCCGTGCGCTACCGCGAGGGCGCGCTCGACGCCGCCACGCTGGCCCAGCCCGTTGCGGGTATCGGCACGGAGTCGTACACGATGGACACTGTACTGGACTTTTTCAACACGCACCGTGCCCCGACGGCTGCCACGCCTGAGGAGCAGGCCGGCGCGCTGCTCGATGCCTTCCTGCTCGAACAGGCCATCGATTACGAGGCGATGCGCCTCGAAGCCAAAGACGACGAGTTCGCCCGCATCATGGGTGAGTTTCAGGACGGACTGATGCTTTTCCGCGTGATGGAAGACTCGGTCTGGCAGGCCGCACAGCGCGACTCGGTCGGGCTGATGGCCTACTACGAGGCCCACCGCGACGAATACCGCTTCCCCGACCGCACCCGCATCGTCTCGCTCGTGGCCCCGACGGATTCGCTTCTCGCCGACGCCCGCACCCGCATCGAAAGCGGCCTGACGTTTTCACAGTTGGCCGCCGAGATCAGCGGCAACGCAGAGTCGGCGCTGCAACTCGACACCGTCCTGATCGCCGGGGCGTCCAACACCGTGTACGACCGTGCCCTGCCGCTCCAGCAGGGACAGTTCGTGGGGCCGTTTCCGCACCGCGGCAACACGCGCATTCTCCTCTACCACGCCGGCATGGAAGCGGCACGGCCCAAGACCTTCGACGAGGCACGGGCCGAGGTGACGACGGCGTATCAGGACGTGCTGGACACGGCGCTGCGGGCACGGCTGCGGGCGCGCTACGACGTGCGGCTCTTCCCGGAGCGGCTCAGTCAGGTGTTTGCCGGCGAGCAGACGGCCAGCCCGGCCGGGGGCGCGCGTTGAGGCTTTCCGCCTTCCCGCTCGCCCTCGCCCTGCTGTGTGCCGCCTGCCGTCAGGAGGCCCCCCGGCCTACATACCTCGCGCGCGTGGAGGAACAGACGCTGACCGATAACGACCTTGCGGCGCTGCTCGAACAGGCCGTGGCCGGGCAGGACACCGCCGCCCTGCGCAGCGCCCTCATCGAGCGGTGGGTGGCGGAAGCACTCCTCTACAGCGCTGCCCTGCGCGACGATCTGCTAGAAGACCCGGAGGTTGCCGCCCAGATCGAGGAAAACCGGCGCGCCATTCTCACCTCCGCCTACGTAGAACGCTACCTGAACCAGAACCCGCCCCGCTTTACTGCGGAGGAAATGCAGCAGTACTACGACGCCAACCGCGAGCGCCTCTTGCTGCGCGAGCCGTACGTCCAGTACCACCTCTTCGCGGCACCTACCGAGGTTGCAGCCTGGCAGGCCCGGCAGGCGCTGGGCCGCGGCGGCCCCGATCCGGACACGCTGTGGCAGGCGTTCCGCAACCGACCTGGCTTTGCCGTCGAGGTGGACTCGGCCGGGCCGGAGCGCGGGCTCTACGCCACGCTTCCCGAAGTGCGGGACGTGCTCTTGACACTCCGGCCCGGCCAGACCTCCGGCGTCGTCGCCACCGACTCGCTCTTCTACGTCGTCCACGTGGTGGCGCGGGCCGACGCCGGCCAGCAAGCGCCGCTACGGTGGGTGCAGCCCGAAATCGTACACCGCCTCACCCTCGAGCGCCGCAAGCAGACGGCCCGGCGGCTCGTGCAGCAGCTTCGCGCCGAAGCCCTCGCGCGCGGCGCGCTCGAGGTGCCCACCGACTCGCTGCAATAACTCTTTTCAGCCCGGCGTTGCTGCCGGGCACGCCTATCCCCTTCTGATGTCTCGATTCCTTACCCTTTTTCTCCTTTTCGTCTGCACGCTGCCCGCCACCGCCCAGGAGCGCGTGGTGGATGAGATCGTCGCCGTCGTGGGCGACCGCATCGTGCTCAAATCCGAGGTGGATGGGCTCGTCTTCAACGCCCAGCAGCGTGGAGCCGCCTACACGGACGCCATGTGGCGGCAAGCCCTCAACGACCTCATCGACCAGCAGGTGCTCGTCGTCATGGCCGAGCGCGACACCACCATTCAGGTGCGCCCCGACCAGGTGACGCTCGCCATCGAACAGCAGATTCGCCAGATGGCGCAGCAGGTGGGTGGCGAAGCCAAGCTCGAAGAGCTCTACGGCAAGTCCATCATCCAGATCAAAGCCGACCTGCGCGACACCTTTGCAGACCGGCTCAAGGCCGAGCAGATCCAGCAGCGCAAGCTGCGCGCCATCCGTATTTCGCCCAGCGAGGTGCGGCAGTGGTTTCAGACCATCCCCGCCGACTCCCTCCCCACGCTTCCCACTACGGTGCGCGTGGCCCACATCGCCCGCTTTCTCGAACCCGCGCCCTCCGCGCTGCGCGATGCCATCCAGGTTATCACCACTATCCGCGACTCGGTTACCGCTGGCAAGGTGACGTTTGAGAAGATGGCGGAGCAGTTTTCAGAGGACGCGGCCTCGGCCCAGCAGGGCGGGCGCATCAGCGACATCCGCCTGCAAGACCTGGTGCCGGAGTTCGGCGCCGTCGCCTCGCGCCT
>CBDUBO010000124.1:0-6733 GCA_965365405.1 uncultured Rhodothermales bacterium
CGCCGATCTGGAAGGCGCGCGTGTACGTGAGAAGGGTGCCCGCCACGATGTTGGCAATGGCACTCGTCGAGCCGAGGGAGAACAAGAGGCCGAGAAAGATGGACAGCCCCTGAAATGCGCCGCTCTTGGCAATGGGCGTGTACGGGTAGATGACGAACACGCCCAGCATGATGAGTAGAAAGCGGACGATCTTGCTCGTGGGGCGGGCGAACTCGGGATAGAAACCCGGGAACGACAGCGTCCCGGTGGTCACCTGATCGAACAGCCAGTTGCTGCCTTTGATGGCCCACCGCACCAGCAGCACGATGACGATGATGGCGAACAGGTTGGGCAGGCTGCTCAGCAGGGCCGCGCCGAGCAGCCGCACGGGCGAGATGAGGTAGCCGAGCAGCTTCTGGCTCCACGCCTGCGTCCACGGAAACAGGCTCAGAATCGTCGTCAGGAACAGGTACACGACGAGAAGCGAGAGCGCCAGCCGCACGAGTCCTGTGAGGGCGCGTCCCGTCCGCGCAATCTGGTCGCCGCGCAGCACCTCGATGCCCCGGATGGTGAGCACAGGCAGGTGGCGGCGGTGCAGGTGCAGAAAGCGAGCGTCGGCCCAGCGGAAGGCGCGCCCCAGCAGGCGCAGCACCACCACCATCAGCACGAGCAAAAACACGGCAATGACGGCGTTGCGCGCCACGCTCTGCACTGTCGAGCGCTCGCGCACGCGCGCCACCTCCTCGCCCAGCCGCCGCGCATACTGCGATGCCGCCTGGTGACGCGTCACGCCCTGTGCCTGGGCGTCCTCCTCGGTAACCGACATCACGATGAGGCTGCCAAACTGAATCGTCGTGAGCGTCGAGCCGTCCACGATGCGCAGCGAATCAGCGTCGAAGGCCTTGTTGCGCGTGAGCGCGTCGAGCCGTTCGCTCAGGCGCACCGCGCGCTCCTCCGCCGAGAGCGCCCCCAGGCCGCTGTAAATGCTGAAAATGCGCCGCCCATAGAGCTGCACCGGCGTCCCCTCCAGGGTCGTGCTGGGCAGCACGAGGGCGGATGTATCGGCCAGATCCGCCACGGCGGCCGAGTCGAGGGCCCGTGCCGCCGAATCTGACAGCACGATTACGCCGCCCGCCACGAGCGTGTCGGCAGCAAGCGAATCGGCAGAAAGCGAGTCTGCCATTGCCGCCGTGTCGGCAGGCACCGGCAGGCCGGCGGTCTGCGCGCGCACCACCGCGGGCAACAGGACGAGTAGCAACAAAAACCGCAGCATGGCAAAGGCAGGTTGGGGGAGTCCACCGGACGCGGTGCGAGGCAAACCAGTCCGCTCGGCAGGACGACGCCGTTACGATACGGTGACGCTCCACCGCCTGCAAGGCGAGGGTGACGCGGGTTGGAGGTTCGAGATTAGATGCTGGACGTTTGAAGCGCGACCGCTGGCTACGCCGTCGTGTGCAAGACGGCCCGGGAAGCCTGATCCGAGCCACATCGGAAGGGAAACCCTGGGCAGCGCCACCGGCGCGTACCTGCCCGCGCGGCCCCGCGCACGTCCCTTTCACTTCGCCTTACTCTTCCATCCAACTCTTTCCCGCATGACCCTCGAACACCTCGGCATTGCCGTTCAGGACGCCGCTGCGGTGCAGGCGCTCTACGAGACGCTTCTCGGCCTCACGCCCTACAAAACCGAAACGGTGGAGCGCGAAGGCGTGCGCACCCACTTTCTCGACGCCGGCGCCAAGCTCGAACTGCTCGAAGCGCTGGGGCCGGATTCGCCCGTGGCCCGGCACATCGAAAAGCGCGGCGAAGGGCTCCACCACGTCGCCTTCCGCGTGCCCGACGTGGACGCCGCCTTTGCCCGCGTCCAGGCCCTGGGCCTGACCCCGCTTGGCGACGCTCCCAAGCCCGGCGCCGACGGCAAGCGCATCTTTTTCCTCCATCCCAGGGACACGCACGGCGTACTGATCGAGTTGTGCGGCGACGACGACCGCCTGCCCGAACCGCACGCTGTGCCCTGGGGCGACGGCTCGCTGGCCGCCTACACCTTCGGCAGCCCCCACCGGCCACCCCTCCTGCTGCTCCACGGCGCGGCAGGCGCGACGCAGCTCGAAACGCTCCTCCTCGCCCGCGAACTGGAGCGTGCCTTTTACGTCGTCGCCTTCGACTTTGAAGGGCACGGGCGCTCATGCGAGGCGGCGGCCCCGCTCACCCTCGACCGGCTGGCCGAGAGTGCCGTTGCCGTGCTCGACTTTTTTGGCCTTTCTGCTGCCCATGCCGTTGGCTACTCGCTGGGCGGGGCCGTGGCGCTGTGGCTGGCGCACCGCTACCCCGACCGCATCCGGCGCGTGGCCGCCCATGCCACCAACGTGGACTGGGACGAGAGTCTGGTAAGGCAGATGACGGCTCGCATAGACGCCGACGTGCTCCAGAACCGCTTTCCCGAGGTGTGGGCGCGCATGGAGGCGGCCCACCTGGGCCGCACCCGCCGCGTTTTCGAGCAGGCCGCCGCCCTCACCCGGACGCTGCCCGCCCTCCAACCCCGCCTGGCTCACCTGAGCGAGCTGCGCGCCCCCGTGCTCGTCAGCGCACACGACCGCGACGACCTGTTTCCGCTTGCAAAGACGCTGGCGCTCTACCACCAGCTCCCACACGCGCGCCTCGCCATCGTGCCCGGCAACCGTCACGCGCTGCGCCCCGAAAGCGTGCCCCTGCTGGCGTCCGTCATAGGCCGGTTTCTGGGCGCACCATAGCGCCCGCTCTGCCGCGTTTCGCCCCGCCCTCTTTCTCGCCCCTCCGCATGTCTACCCGTATCTGCCCGCTGCTGCTCGGCGTTTTGATTCTCAGCGCCTCCGGCTGCGGGCTCGTCAAAGCCATCGGCATCGGCTTCGTCTACGACGAGGTGCCGCTGCCGCCGGCCAACGTCCGCGCCGACGTGGCCTACCTGGAAAGTGGCGATCCCAAGCACCAACTCAACCTCTTTCTCCCCCTCGCCGATTCGGTCCGCGCCGCCCCCTGGCCCGTCGTCGTGTTCGTGCATGGCGGAGGCTGGACAGAAGGCGACCGCGACTACACGTTTGGCGGCGAGGACCTCTACAACAACATCGGGCGGTTTCTGGCTCGGCACGGCATCGGCGCGGCCACGGTGAGCTACCGCCTCATGCCCGGCGTAACGTGGCGCGAACAGGTGGCGGACGTGGCGGCGGCTACGGGGTGGTTGCACCGGCACATCGGCAGCTACGGTGGCAACCCGGACGGCATTTTCCTGATGGGGCACTCGGCGGGTGCTTACCTGGCCACCTTTGCCGCCCTCGACGCGCAGCAACTCCAACAGGTCGGCGTGCCGCCCCGCGCCGTCTGCGGCGTGATTCCTGTCAGCGGAGCGGCGCTCGACCTCGCCGACCGCGAGACGTACCTGCTCGAAAACAACTTCGACTACTACTCGTGGCGCTTCTCGCCCGACCGCGTGGCCCGCGACGCCCCGCCTGCGGTGCCCGCTGCGTGGCAGCAGGAGGCTTCGCCGATCAACCAGGTGCGCGCCGGTGCGCCGCCCTTCCTGATCCTCTTTGCAGGCGGCGAAACCGAGGCGCTCCAGCGCCAGAGCCGCCTCCTCGCCGCCGCGCTGCGCGAGAACGCCGTGGAAACGCGCATCGTCGTCGTGCCCGGCCAGAGCCACAGCCGCATCGTGCCCACGCTCAGCCGCGGCGATAGGACGGCCGGGCCAGCCGTGCTCGATTTCGTGCGGGCGCAACCCTGCCCGTAGTCCTGCGGGATGAATCTCCCGTGGGGACAAATCTCTTTCGGATGGGGCGCATTCTGCGGGCGGGAAACGATGACTGGCAACGCCAGGAGGCGTCAGGCGAGGCCGGCAGAAATGGGTGCATTCCGTCCACTCCTGACGATTGACCGTTTCTCATCAGGCATTTCCCCCGCCTCCCCGTTCCCCAATCGCCGCTCCCCCTTCCCTATGAACGTCCTCACGCTCGAAAACGTCCACAAGAACTACGGCACCAAGCCTTTGCTCGATGGCGTCTCGTTCGGGCTCGAACACGACGAGCGCATGGGCATCATCGGCCTCAACGGGTCGGGCAAATCCACCCTGCTGCGCGTGGTGGCGGGCCTCGAAAAGGCCGACAGCGGGCGCGTGGTACAGCCCTCTGGCGCGGTGACGACGTACCTGCCGCAGAACCCGATCTTCGCGGCGGACATGACCGTGCTGGACGCCGTTTTCGATGGCGGCAACGAGGCCATGCGCCGCCTGCACGACTACGAGGCCGCCTGCCGCGCCCTCGACCGCGTCGGCGGAACCGACGAGGCCCTGCTCGCCCGTGTCTCCAGCCTTGCCCACCAGCTCGACGTAACGGGCGGCTGGGACCTGGAAGCCCACGCCCGCGCCATTCTCGACAAACTGGGCCTGACGGAGACGGACGCCCGCGTGGGCACCCTCTCCGGCGGGCAGCGCAAGCGCGTTGCCCTGGCCCGCGCCCTCCTCCTGCGTCCCGACCTGCTCCTGCTGGACGAGCCTACCAACCACCTGGACGCCGACACCATCACGTGGCTCGAAGGCTACCTCAAAAGCTATTCGGGCGCGCTCCTGCTCGTCACCCACGACCGCTACTTCCTGGATCGGGTGACGAACAGGATGCTGGAAATTGACCGGGGCGGCGTGCAGCGCTACGAGGGCAACTACTCCTACTACGTCGAGAAAAAGGCGGAGCAGGAGGAGCGGGATGCCGCCGAGGAGCAGAAGCGCGCCTCCCTCGCCCGGCACGAACTGGCGTGGCTGAGGCGGGGCGCCAAGGCCCGCACCACCAAGCAGAAAGCGCGCGTGGACCGCGCCCACGCCCTGCTCGACGCGCCCCGCGAAGGCCCCGCCCGCACGCTCGAAGTCGAGGCAGTCGCCTCCCGGCTGGGCAAGAAAGTCGTCGAGTTGGAGGGCGTGAGCAAGGAGTACAGTGGCCCGCCCGTGCTGCGGGATTTCTCGTACAGCTTTCCGCGCGGCGGGCGCATCGGCGTGATCGGCCCCAACGGCGCGGGCAAAACGACCCTGCTCGACCTCATCGCCGGGCGCACCGCGCCGGACGCGGGCCGCGTAGAAATCGGGCCGACGGTCGTGTTCGGCTACTACGACCAGGAAAGCCGGGCGCTGAACGACAGCCTGCGGCTGATTGACTACATCAAAGAAGCCGCCGAGAACGTCAAGACCGCCGATGGCACCATCATCACGGCCAGCCAGATGCTCGACCGGTTTCTGTTTCCGCCTGCCGTGCAGTACACGCCCGTGGGCCTGCTGTCCGGCGGCGAGCGGCGGCGGCTCTACCTCCTGCGCGTGCTCATGACCGCGCCCAACGTGCTCCTGCTCGACGAGCCCACCAACGACCTCGACGTGGCCACCCTCGTGGCCCTCGAAGATTACCTGGACACGTTCGACGGTTGCCTCGTCGCCGTTTCACACGACCGCTATTTTCTCGACCGCACGTGCGAACACCTCTTGCGCTTCGAGGGCGACGGAAGCGTGCGTGCTTACCCCGGCAACTACAGCGCCTTTCTGGAAATCGAGGCCGAAGAAGCTGCGCTGCGCGAAGTCCAGACCGAGAAGCGAGTCGTTCCCTCCCCTGCTACTCCTACCGCCGCACCCGCCGCTGCCGACAAGTCGAAGAAACTGTCGTTCAACGAAAAGCGAGAGCTGGAAACGCTGGAAACGCGCATTGCCCGGGCCGAGGCGCGGCAGGCCGAAATTGCGCAGCAGCAGGTGGCGCACGCTGCGAATTTCGAACAGGCGCAGGCGCTCTATGCCGAGCTTCAGGCCCTCACCGAAGCGTTGGAACGCGACGTAGAGCGCTGGGCCGAGCTGGCCGAGCGGGCGTAGCAGGAGCCTGCCGGCGGCCCGAAAAGGAAGACTTTGCGGTATTCTCTCAGTATCGATCGGGCGTTTAGTTCTATTCTGTACAGGACTTAGCTACTGGTGGCCTTCGCAGCTACGCCCTCATGCCCTATTCGTGCCACGTTGACCCTGCCGCCCGCAACGCCCTGGTGACGCTCAGCGGCACCGTTGACCGGGCCGATTTCATTGGCGCGATGGAAACGTGCTACCGGCACCCCGGCTGGCAGCCCGGCTTTACCGCCCTCTGGAACGCGCAGGGGATCCGGCAACTTCTGCTCGACCCGACCGACGTAGAAGCCGTCGTCGCGGCGATGGCGGCGCTCGAACCGCTCATGGGCGAGGGGCGCGCGGCTTTCGTCGTCCCGCGTGACGTTGACTATCTCATCGCCCGTCTGCTCATCATCCGGGGCGGCAGCACGCTGCGCGAACGCCGGACTTTCAACAGCCTGGCCGAAGCCAAGGCGTGGCTTCAGGGTGGGGCCGACCTGCAGAAGACCGGCTCCTGAAGCGGCCGCGCCTACAATATGGCGCGCACCAGCTTTTCCAGACGCTCGCGCACCCGGCGTCCCACTTCAAGCACCTCTTCGTGGTCGAGCAGGCCCTCGCCCAGCCCGGCGGCTTTGTTGGTGATGGTGGAAATGCCGAGCACCTCCATACCGAGCGAAACGGCCTGAATTGCCTCAGGAACGGTGCTCATGCCCACGGCATCCGCGCCGAGGCGGGCAAACATCTTGATCTCGGCTCTGGTCTCGTAGCTCGGCCCTGCCGTCCACAGGTACACGCCGCGCCGCACAGGGATGCCCAGCTCCAGGGCGGCTGTTTCGGCCTTTTCGAGCCACGCCCGGCTGTAGGGCTCGCTCAGGTCGGCAAAGCGCG
>CBDUBO010000125.1:0-6708 GCA_965365405.1 uncultured Rhodothermales bacterium
GGCCCCGTACGCGCTGCTCAGGTGGGGCCTGCCGTTCCAGAGCTTGCGCTGGTGAGTGGGCGGCTGGCAGGGCGCGCAAAGAAAAAGAAATACGCCGCCCGGAACGGGGTCGCGCGAGCCCCTGTTGCCCGCACCGCATTCCTTTCAGTCTACCCACTCCGCCTCCCATGCGCCGTTTCGCCGCATTCTTGCTGCTGGTCGTGCTGGCCCTGCCCGCTGCCGCCCAGCAGCGCCCCCGCAACGTCATCTTTTTCATCACCGACGGCTTTGGCCCGGCGTCGGTCACGCTTGCGCGCGATTACGTGCAGCAGGTGGAAGGCCGCAGCGCCCTCGCCTTCGATTCGCTGCTGACAGGGATGGTGCAGACGTGGGCCACCAACAGCCGCGTCAGCGACTCTGCCGCCGGTGCCACGGCCCTGGCGACGGGGCACAAGTCCTACAACGGAGCCATCGCCGTGGACACGAGCGGCCAGATCCTGGCAACGCTTCTGGAAGCGGCGGAAGCCAAGGGCATGGCGACGGGCCTGGTCGTCACCACGCGCATCACGCACGCAACGCCAGCGGCGTTTTCGGCGCACGTGTCGCAGCGCGCCTCTGAGAACGACGTGGCCGACCAGCAAGCGATGCAGAACATTGACGTGCTCTTCGGAGGCGGCGCGCGGCAGTTCTTGCCCAAGGCTGCCGGCGGCATCCGCACCGACGACCGCGACCTGCTGGCCGAGATGGCCGCTAAAGGCTACACCGTTGCGCGCGACCGCGCGGGCTACGACGCGATCACCAAAGCGCCCGCGGTGGCCCTGCTCCAGCTCGACCAGCTCGCCTACGAAATCGACCGCGACGAGACTGACGAACCCAGCCTGAAGGAGATGACCGAAAAAGCCATCGGCCTGCTCAAAGGTGACCGGGACGGGTTTTTCCTGATGGTCGAAGCCAGTCGCATCGACCACGCGGGGCACGAAAACGATGCCGCCGGGCACCTGCACGACATCCTGGCCTTCGAGCAGGCGCTTGCCGCAGCGGTGCAGTGGGCGAAGAAAGACGGCAACACGCTCGTCGTTTCCACCTCCGACCACGAGACGGGGGGCCTGTCGCTGGGCCGCAACCTCAAAGGCTACGGCGTTTACGCGTGGCACCCCGAAATCCTCGCGCCCGCGAAAACGTCGCAGATGAAGCTGGCCGCGCGGGCCGTGGCGGGCGAAGACGCCGCGGCGCTGCTGGCTGCTGACATGGGCATCACCGACCTCACCGACGACGAGAAGCAGGCGCTGGCCGCGGCGGTGGCGAGCAAGCGCGTCCAAGACGTCAACTTTGCCGTCAGCGAAGTCGTGGCACGCCGGGCCGTGCTGGGATGGACGACGAAGGGCCACACGGGCGTGGACGTGAACCTCTATGCCTTCGGACCGGGCCGCGACCGTTTCCGGGGCAGCATGGGCAACGACGTGGTGGGGCAGCGCCTGGCCGCCCTGCTTGGCTTCGACCTCACCGCGCTCACGGCGCGCCTGCGTGCTTCCGGGTCCCGCTAAACCCCCTTCAAGCCGCCTCCGACCGCTCCACGCAGCGCTGGAGCCGACCCGGCAGTGCGGGCAATTCCAGCGCTGCGAGCACTTCGTCCAGGTGCCAGCAAAGCTGCACCTCCTTGCCCAGTCCGTGCGCGCGGTACGCGTAGAGCCGCGCAATGGCATACTCGATGTCGCGCTTGACGAGGATGAAGTCGCGCCCGATGCTGTTGCGCGTGCGCGCGTGCAGAATGGCGGCGACCTCGTCGGGCAGGATGACGAAGCTGGTGATGGCGCGGTAATCCCAGATCACGTCGCAGCGGGCGTCCCAGGTAGCGTGCGCGTGCAGTTTCTCTGCCGCAGCTACCACGTCCTGCCCCGTCACCTCTCCCGAGAGGCGGACGAGGGCCAGCAGGCGGGCATTATCAATGCAGAGGCGGATTCTACTACGGGGCACAGTCAACCGGACGGCAGCCGCTCACATTAGACCCGTGGCCTTCTGCCTTTCATGGACCGGGGATTAAAAACCCGACCTGCCACTGCCAGTGCTGCCGAGCGCATGTTCGCCGACCCACTGCTGTATCACGGGGGGCAGCGCCTCCAACCCGAGCGCTTCCAGCGCCGCATCGAGCGTCGTAAATACGTGCGCCTCTTTTCCCTTGCTCCGGGCCAGGTAGGTGTACAACCGCGCCACGAGGTAATCTACCTCTCGCTGCACGATGAGAACATCGAGACCCGAGCTGTCCTCCGTCTTAGCATCGACGATCTCCTTCATGTCGCGCGGGTCAATGACCAGTCCCGTAATGCCCCGGCCGTCCCAGATCACGTCGTAGCGCCGCTCCCAGCGCGGGTGGCCATGCAGGGCGCGTGCGGCGGCGACGCACTCATCCCCATCTATCGCTCCCGTCAGTTCTACGACGGCGACTTCGCTGTCGGGATCAATACAGAAGCGGTAGGGCATGAGGCGAGGGTGCAGACCTACTCAACTGTATGAAAATTCAATAGTTGCAAATCAACCCGCTCGTAGCACCATGCCGGGAAAAAGGATCAGCAGGAGCAGCCCGACGAGTTGGATGACGATAAACGGAATAGCGCCTCGATAGAGATCGGCGGTGCGCAGTTCGGGCGGGGCGACGCCGCGCAGGTAGAAAAGCGCGAACCCGAACGGCGGCGTCAGAAAGGAAGTCTGGAGGTTCATGCCCAGCATCACGCCGAACCAGACCAGGTCCACGCCCAGCAGGCTCGCCGCGGGCGCGAGCAGCGGCACGAGGATGAACGCGATCTCGAAGAAGTCGATAAAGAAGCCCAGCACGAAAACGGCGAGGTTGGCCGCCACGAGCAAGCCCACGACGCCCCCTGGCAGGTTCGTGAGCAGGGCCTCGATCCACAGGTCGCCCCCCAGGCCGCGAAAAACGAGCGCGAAGGCCGTCGAGCCGACGAGCAGGAGCATCACCATCGAGGTGAGGCGGGCCGTGGAGCGCATGGTTTCGAAGAGGGCGGTGCGCGTGAGGCGGCGGCGCAGCGCGGCCAGCGCCAGCGCGCCCACGGCCCCGACGGCCCCCGCCTCGGTGGGGGTGGCGAGGCCGGCGAAGATGCTGCCCAGCACGAGCAGGATGAGCACGAGCGGCGGCAGCATCACGAGGAGGATTTTGCGGCCCAGCCCGTGCCGCTCTGCCTCCAGCACGTCGGCGGGGAGCGCGGGCGCGCGGGTGGGCTGGAAAAGGGCGACGCCGGCCACGTAGAGCGCGTACAGGCCCGCCAGCAGCAGGCCCGGCACAAGCGCCCCCACGAACAGATCCCCGACGGAAATGCCCATCTGGTCGGCCAGCACGACGAGCACGACGGAGGGCGGCACGATCTGCCCCAGCGTGCCCGAGGCCGTGATGACGCCGGCGGCGAGAGGGCGGCTGTAGCCGTAGCGCAGCATCACGGGCAGCGAGATGGCCCCCATTGCTACGACGGACGCACCTACGACACCCGTGGCCGCCGCCAGCAGCGTCCCCACCGCGACGACGGCAAACGCGAGTCCGCCGCGCACCCGCCCGAACAGCAGTCCCACCGTTTTGAGCAGGTCTTCGGCCAGCTGCGCCCGCTCCAGCATCGTGCCCATGAAGATGAAAAAGGGCACGGCCAGCAGCACGTAGTTGGACATGATGCCGAAGGTGCGGTCGGGCAATGCCAGCAGCAGGTGCCAGTCGAAAAAGCCGAGCTCGACGCCCACAAAGGCGAACACGAGCGCCGTCGCGCCGAGGGCGAAGGCGACGGGGAAGCCAGAGAAGATGAGCAAGAGGGCCACCCCGAACATCAGCGGCCCGATCCAGTCCTCAATCATGCTTCCTCGGGGCTGGCTGCCAGGCCACGCAGCACGGCCACGCGCTTGACGACGAACGACACGCTCTGCACCAGCAGCAGCACAAATCCGACGGGGATGAGCACCTTCACGGGCACGCGCGGCAGCCCGCCCGGATCGGGCGAAACCTCCCACACGCGCCACGCGGCGGCCACGTACCCCACCGAGGTCCACAGCATGAGCACGCAGAAGGGAATGAGCATCAGGAAGGCACCGGCCAGGTCAATCCACGCCTTTCTCCGCCTGCTCAGCCGCCCGTAGAGTACGTCCACGCGCACGTGCGCGTCGGCGCGGAGCGTGTAGGCTGCGCCCAGCAGAAAGACGGCGGCGAAGAGGTACCACTGGAGTTCGAGCCACAGGTTGGTGGTCACGCCCAGCCCCATGGCCCGGTCGAGGGCGCGCAGCACGGCGTTGCCTGCCCCCACGAGCACCATGACGAGCGTGAGCCACGCCAGCCCTGTGCCGGTGCGGTCGGCAAAGCGGTCGAGGGCGTGGGCGAGGCGGAGCAGCTGCGACACGGGCAGGCGAAAACGGCGTGGCGGAGAATACAGCGCGCCTCTGCACAACTCAAGCACCCCGCTTTCGGAGGCGAATGGATGAAGAAAGCGCTTCTCGAAAAGGGCGTAGCGCTTCCACCACACAGGCTTAACAACCAAGCGCCCTCTCACGCCTTCACGCGGCCGATGATTTGCAAACCCTGTGCTTTGCAAACCGGCGTCTTACCCGACGGCACGCCCGTCTCCCGTCCAGATTTCTATTTCTCATGTATACGTCCCTTTTCCTCTCGCCCTTTGCCTGGATGCACGGCTGCGTGGTAAGCCTGCTCGCCCGTGGCGAAGCGCGCGGCTTCTGTACCCGATGCGAGCGGCACACGGTGTGGGAGGAAGCCCCCCTGCACTACCGCTGCGGCTACTGCGGCAGCGACCCCGTAGAGCATAGCCCAGACCGATAGCAGCCGAACCGCTGGTGACGCGCGCGAAAAGCGGAGTGGGGCATAGATGCGCGGAGCGCTCAAGGTTGGACACGGGCTGCCGATATCCGGAGTATCCATCCTCGCGCCCCCATGCCACAGTCGCCCGCGTCCACGCTGCCTCGTATCCTGCTCATCGAAGACCACGACATGACCCGGCGGATGCAGATCCGGTTTCTGAGCCGGAACTACGCCGTGGACTTCGCCTCGACGGGAGAGGAGGCCATCGAACTGGCTTTCGAACGCGATTACGAAGCCATCGTCGTGGACATCGGGCTCGATGGTGGACTGACGGGGCTGGACGTGATGCAGACGCTCAAGCACACGCCTGCGCACCGGGGCACCGCGATGGTGGCCGTGACGGGCTACGCCTCGGACGCCGACCGTGAGCGCCTCACCAGTGCGGGCTTCGACCTCTACCTCGCCAAGCCTTTCCGCTGGCAGGAGTTCACCGACGTGATTCACCTGGCCGTCCGGCTGACGGCGGAGGGCTCGGTGCAACCGGCCGCCCCCCGGACGAACGCGGCAACGGCGGCCTACGGGGTACGCCCCGCCGTCGTGCGACCCGCCTCCGCCACCAACGTCCGGCTGGTCGAGGCCATGCCGCCCCGCCCCGCCGTCGCGTCGGGCGATGGGCTGGCGCACGAGGTGCAGGTGCAGCCTGCACCGCGCCTGCGCCCCGTCGCCCTTGCCGATCTGGGTTCAAAAGCGGCGACCGCCTCGCTCCCTACCTGGCGGTCGCTGGCAGACCTGTAAGGCGGCTCAGCGTCAGCCTCCCCAGCCGTAGCTCTCGTCGTTGGAGGCGAGCCAGCCGAGGGCGTCTTCCTCCTCCAGAAACAGGCGGATCTTGAGGCCCGCGAGACGGCCTGCATAGGCCAGGAATTCGGCCTTCGACGTGTCCTCGATGTAGCGATAGAGCAAGGCGATGCGAAAGTGGTAGTAGCGCTCGTCGGCCCGGACGTGCTGGAGCAGGTTGTACACGTCGGTGTACGAGTTGTCGTCGGTGAGGCCCCGGCAGTCTATTAGCGCGCGGCAACAGCTCTCGGGGTAGTCGCGCAGCATCTCGGCCCACAGCGCCCGCATCGCCTCCGCGTCGAAGGTATTGGTGTTTGCGGCTACGAAGTCACGGCCAGAGAAGAGCGCAACGGTTTCGGACATACGTCTGGCAGGGTAAGAAGCGGAGGGTGCGAAAGGTATGACCATTCGCACCGGCGCTTGTCGGAAACCCGGCGAAGAAGGTGGGTGCGGTCTTTCTCACGACGCCGCCTCGGCCTACGCTTCGTCGGCGTAGCGGTGGACGCGCTTTTCGAGGCTCTCCTCGGCGTCGCGCGCGCGCAGGCGGGCCAGCCGCTCCCCCACGATCTTTTCGTAGCCCGCGTCGCGGGGGGCGTAGAAATAGAGGCCCTGCATTGCTTCAGGCAGGTACTGCTCGGGCACGTACCCCTCGCGGTAGGCGTGCGGATACTTGTAGCCCTCGCCGTGACCCAGTCCTTTTTTGTCACGGCTTGCGTCCTTGAGCGGGTTGGGCACGTCACCCGACCGCTCATTCTGCACGTGCTTGAGCGCGTCGAAGTAGGCAAAGACGCTGTTGCTCTTGGGGGCCGTGGCGAGGTAGAGGCAGCATTCGGCCAGGTGAAACTGCCCCTCGGGCATCCCCACGTAGTCGAACGCGGCCGCCGCACTCTGTGCCACCATGAGCGCGCGCGGATCGGCCAGGCCGATGTCTTCGGCGGCGAAGATGAGCATTCTTCTGAGGATGAAACGAGGGTCTTCGCCGGCATAGACCATGCGCGCCATCCAGTAGAGGGCGGCGTCGGGGTCGGAGCCGCGCAGGCTCTTGATAAAGGCGCTGATGGTGTCGAAGTGCGCGTCGCCCTCTTTGTCGTAGAGCA
>CBDUBO010000126.1:0-6708 GCA_965365405.1 uncultured Rhodothermales bacterium
GCGCGCTACGGCGTGCAGGGCATCCCCGCCGTCAAGCTGTTCGTGGACGGAGCCGTGGCCGCCGAGTTCGTGGGCGCGCTGCCCGAACCCCAGGTGAAAAGGTGGCTGGCCGAACACCTTCCCACCGCCGCTCCCTGACCCCGGCCTGTCTGTGCCCGCTGCTGTTCCCCGCCTGATGCTGTTGTTCGGCCTGCTGTGCGTGGGGGGCGAAGGGCGGGCGCAGCCCCTGCTCGAACACTTCGGGCGCGCCCACGGCCTGCCCTCCGACTACGTGCTGGCCCTCGCGCAGAGCCGCGCGGGCTACCTCTGGATCGGCACCGACGCCGGGCTGGTGCGCTACGACGGCGCGCGATTCCAGACCTTCACACCGGACGACGGCCTGCCCCACGCCTACGTGGCGAACCTGGCCGAAGGACGGGGCGACACGCTGTGGGTGGGCACCAACGGGGGCCTCGTCTTCTTTGCTGATGGGCGGCTGCACGCCCCGGCAGAGATGCCCGGCGGGGCGTCCGTCGCAGACATCGTGGCGGACGCGCTGGGGCACGTGGCCGTTGCACACGGCGGCGGCATGGCGCTGCGCGACCCTTCGGGCCGCTGGCACGAGTACGCCAGCCCCTGTCCGGCCCCCTTTTACGCGCTGCGCGGCACCCTGCGCCTCTACCCGGACGGCACGGTGGAGGGAAGGTGCCAGGACAATGGCTCACGCTTTGTCTTGCCCGCGGGCGCGTCCAGCAGTCTCCACAACCCCCAATCTCCGCGTGGCACGGCCGCCGACGCGCTGGGCCAATTGCTGCACAATGACGTGGTGCGCTACGCGCTCGATGCGCGCGACGGCACGCGCTACGCGGCCAGCCGGCTGGGCCTGTTCACCCTCGCGCCTACGCCTTCGACCGTGTGGACGGGCCACGTCGAGGCGCTCATGGAGGATTACGAAGGGTCGGTGTGGTTCGGCACGTTCGGGCAGGGGCTCTACCGCGTCCGCTCCCGCGCGCTGGCGCAGCTCAGCGGCGGCACCGCCCTGCGCCTGGCGCGCGGCGCGGACGGACGCCTCTGGGCCACGGGCGATACACTCGTAGTCCTCGACCCGGCTACGCGGCAGGTGCAGCATTTCCCCAGCGTGCTACGCACGCGCGCAGCGGTCGTAGAAGCGTCAGGGGTGCCCTACCTGAGCGCCAGCACGCTGGTGCGGCGGGTTGGAAGCCTGGCACGTTACGCGGCCCAGCCGCGTGTGACCGAGATGCCCGGCTGGGTATCCGGCCTCGCCTTCCAGGGCGACACACTGGTGGTGTCGAGCTACGGCAACGGCGTCATCCGACTGCTCAACGACCAGCCCCTCGACACGCTCGGCGTGGGGAATGGGCTGCCGACGGGCACCATCGAGGACGTGGCGTGCTTCTCATCCGGCTGCTGGCTTTTTACGCGCTCCCACGGCGTGCTGCGGCTGCGCGGCAACCGCATTCGCCGCTTCGGTCGCGCGGAGGGACTGCCCTCCTCCACCACGTTC
The DNA here is from genome assembly GCA_965365405.1 of uncultured Rhodothermales bacterium. Classification (GTDB taxonomy): domain Bacteria; phylum Bacteroidota; class Rhodothermia; order Rhodothermales; family BA12; genus CBDUCD01. The sequence continues at coordinate 1,505 of CBDUBO010000126.1, forward strand.
TGCGCCTATCAGGCCCGCGACGGTACAGTGTGGATCGGCACCGACCAGGGACTGGCGCGCATCGTGGGCGAGCACGTGGAGCCGGTCGTAGGACGCGCGCTCGAAAACCAGCGCGTTGTGGCGCTCGTCGAGCGCGCTGCCGCGCCGGGCGTGCTCTGGGCCGTCACCGACGGCGGGCTGGTGCGCGTGGACGGCCGCGGGGCGCTCCGGCGCAGCCCGCAGCCGCTCGCGCTGCCGGGCGCCTCGCTCAACGCCGCCTTCTACGACGCCCCCACCGACCAGCTTTTCCTAGCGACGACGGAAGGCGTGATGGCGGTCCGCATGGCGGACGTGGTGACACAGACGCTGCCCGCGCCCCGCGTGGCCCTCTACCAGGTCGAGGTGGACGGCCAGGTCCCCAGCCCTTCCTCCGACGTGCTGCGGCTGCCGCGCGCCCATGCCCGTCTCGTCGTCGAAGCGGCGCTGCTGTCGTTTGCCGGGCCGGCGCGGGGCGAGTACCGCCTCGACCGGGGGCCGTGGCGCACCATGGGCGAGGGGCGTAGCGTGGCGTTTCCGCGCCTCGCGCCGGGGCATTACACGCTGGAGATGCGCGCCGTCAACGTGGAAGGGAAGGGCTCCCAGGCCCCCGCCCGGCTGCGTTTTTACGTGCCGCCGCTGTGGTGGCAGCGCCCCTGGGTGATGGTGCTGATGGGCCTGCTGGCGATGGCGGCGGCGGGCCTCACCATGCGCGCGGCGGCGGCGCGGCGGCTGCGGCACCTCCAGATGGAACACCGCTTTCAGCGAGAGCGCGAACACCTCTCGCGTGACCTCCACGACTACGTGGGCGGACAGCTTGCTACCCTCGTCACCGCCGCCGAACTCGTCGAGCTGTCGGCGCGAAAGGGCGACGCCGCGCAGATGGCCGCGCACGCCGAGGCCGCCGGCGTGGCCGCCCGGCAGACGCTTTTCCAGGTGCGCCAGACCGTCCACACGCTGCGGAGCACGGCCCTGTCGGCGCGCGAATTGTACGAGCAGGTGCAGCACCAGGCCCAGGCGCAGCTCCGCTTCGTCAGCCGGCCCGCGCTCACGGCGCAGTTCAGCGCCACTCCAGGGGCCGAGCCGGACGTGCAGAAGCTCGACGCGCCGGCGGCGCTGCAAGTGCTGCGCATCGCGCAGGAAGCCCTCACCAACGTCGTGCGCCACGCCCAGGCGCAGTCCGTCGAACTGCACGTGCTGGCCGAAGCAGGCGTCCTCGTCCTCAAAATCGAAGACGACGGGGTGGGCCTGGACGGGCAGCCGCGTGGCAACGGGCGCACCATCATGCACCACCGCGCCGCCGAGATCGGAGCCTCGCTCGCGCTGGGGCCCGGGCGCAGCGGGCGTGGCACCCGCCTGGTGCTGCACGTGCCGCTGACCGCGCGAAACCGCTGAACCGGGGGATGGCGGCGCAGGCGCGGAAGGGCGAACTTGGAAGTCGCTGCTCCTCTTTCCCATGCCCACGCCCATCGCCCTCGTAGAAGACGTGCCCGACCTGCGGCGGCAGCTCGTGGAGCGGCTGGCGTTTTTCCCCGAGGTCGCGGTGGGGATGGCCGCTGCTTCTGCCGAAGAGCTGCTGGAAGGCTTCGAGGCCCTCACGCCCCGGCCCGCCGTGGTGCTGATGGATCTGCAACTGCCCGGCATGGACGGCATCGAGGCCACGCGCCGCCTCTGCCAGCAGTATCCCGCCGTTCACGTCATCGTGCTGACGGTGTTCGAGGACGAGGACAACATCTTCGCCGCCATCCAGGCCGGGGCTACGGGCTACCTGCTCAAAGAGACACGCGCCGAAGAGATCGTCCAGGCCATCGCGGACGTGCAGGCGGAGGGCGCGCCGCTCTCGCCGCTCGTAGCGCGCAAGGTGCTGCGCCTGACGCAGCGCGACGCCCGCCCGGCCGAGGATTTCGGCCTGACCCCGCGCGAGCGCGAAGTGCTCGTGCTCGCAGCCGACGGCCTGAGCGAGCCGCGCATCGCCGAGCAGCTTTTTCTGTCGCCGCACACCGTGCGCTCGCACATGGTCAACATCTACGGCAAGCTGCATGTGCACACGCGCGCCGAGGCTGTGCGCAAAGCCGTTGAAGGCCGCATCGTGTAGGGTACAGAGAATCCCCGGATGCAGCGATAGCGGGCGCTTCCGGGGTGGCGTAATGTCTGCGCCATCTTAACCCGGTGAAGTATATGTGTGCCCTTTCTGGTCTGATGCGCCTGCTGCTCTTTCTTGGCCTGCTGCTGCCCGCGCTCCCCGTGGCCGCGCAGTGGCAACCTGTCAACAAGCCCGTCGCCAACCGCGACTTCGACGACCTGGTGAGCGGGCCGGGCTTTGTCTCCACGTTCTACAACACCGAACTCGTTTACACGTCGCGCGACGCCGGCACGACGTGGGCCAGCACCGGCCTGAATGCTCCGCTGGTCGGCAGCACGGCAGACATTTTCTCGCATCCGCGCGATGGAAAGGTGTACGCCTGGCTGGACGAGAAGAGCGGGGCGCGCTGGGGCTACTACCGCTCCTCGGACGGGCTGACGTGGACCCGCCTTCACGACCTGGTGCAGAACAACCAGCGCCTGTTTCCTTCCTGGCATAAAAACACGCTTTACACGCTCGAACGCGGCCCCACCGAACTGCTCGCCCTCAACGCCGACGAGGCGGGATGGACCACGCTCAACGCCAACTTTACCGTCAACCAGAGCAACGGGGCCGAGCTGATGGGGAGTGCGGGGGAGCGTATGTACCTCGTTTCGTACGAAAACAACCAGTACCGCGTGCAGTGGAGCGCAGACGGCACGGCGTGGCAACTCAGCACGGACTCGCTCAGCTACGATTCGGGCGTGGTGGAGGTGGGCAGCGTAGCGCTGGCGGCTGCACAACCTGCCCGAACCGTGCTGGGGTTGGTCAACGGCAAGTTCGTGGCGAGTACCTGGGGGGTGCGCCGTTCTACCAATGGCGGGCAGACGTGGCGGGGCGTCCAGCTTCCTCGCACGCGTACAGGCCAGCAGCTCATTCCTGACCAGATCCTGCCCGTCGGGGGCGACCGTGCCATCGCCGTCAACGTGTACGGCGGATACTTCTTCTCGACCCAGGACGCCGGGGCCTCGTGGACGCTCCTCCCGGATTCGCTGGGAGACGGACGCCTCGCGCAGCGTCCGATGGCGACGGACGGGCAGTACGTGTTCGTCTGGAACCTCAAAACCGATCAGATTCTGCGCCGTCCCATCGGTGACTTCTTCGGCACGGCGTCGGGGGCAGAAATCGCGGGGATTCCCGGCGGCATCAGCATAGCGCTGGGTGGCGCGCAGCCTGTGCAGGGTGCGGCGCGCTTCCGGATCGCGCTGGGCACGGCTGCGCGCGGCACGCTCACCATCTTCGACGCGCTCGGGCGGCAGGTGGCGGCGCAGGAAGTGGTGGCGGACGAGGCGAGTTTCGACGCTTCAGGCTGGCCCGCCGGGCGCTACGCCGCGCGGCTCGCGGCAGGCAACCGGTCGGCCACAGCCCTGTTCATCGTGGTGCGGTAGGCGGGGAGGGTCAGAGAGCCAGGCGCGCGCCGAAGACGAGCCAGCGCCCCGGCATCTGGGTGAAGACCTCGGTGTAGCGCCTGCACGCCCACGCTCAGCGCGCCCGCTTCCAGTCCGATGGTGACCTGGCCCAGGGGACGGGCGTTGGTGAGGGCGTACTTCGTCTGCACCTCCGGCGCGAGGTCGGCGATGCGGCTGTCCAGATACGTGTAGGCGAGCGCGGCGCGCAGCACGGTAGGGCCAAAGGCGCGGCGGGCGTCGGCTTCGAGTTCGACGCCTTTCGTCTCCACTTCGAGCAAATTGCGGGCGCGGAAAACGGTGTCGGTGGGCGCGAGCTTGACGAAGTCGATGAGGTTGTCCACGCGCCGCGCAAACGCCGTGGCGTGGAAGGAGAGGCCCGCGAGGTAGGCGTCGGCGCCGGCCTCGGCCGTCCAAGCGCGCTCCGCCTTCAGGTCGGGGTTGCCCAGGTCGCGCCCGCGTGGACGCGCCAGGCGGGTGTTGAAGTAGCGCTCGACATAGGAGGGGGCGCGCACCGAGCGGCCCGCAGCGGCCCGCAGCGTAAGCGCCCCATGCGAGAAGGCGAGGGCAAGCTGCGGCGTCGCCTCCAGCCCGTAGCCGGGGTCGTAGTCGAGCCGCCCACTTCCCGACAGGGTCAGGCCCGGCAGCGGCTGGGCGCGCACGCCCACGTAGCCGCCCGCCGAGGCGTCGGCGTGGCGGCCCATGTTGTTGGACTCGATGCCGCGCAGCCCGCCCGACAGCCCCATCGTGCCCACGACGCCGGGGGCGACGTCGTGGTGGACGGCCGCCAGCAGCGTCGCCTGCCGGCTCGTGTGCGTGTTGGCAGGCGTGCGGGGGTTGTAGACGTAGCGGTCCTCGTGCTGGCGCGCACCGGCCTGAAGCGTAAAGCGCGTCGGAGCGTCCGCGCGGCTCTGGTAGCCAGCCTGTGCCCAGTAGGTCTCTGTCGCCTCGCGGGCGGTGTCGGAAGGGAAAGAGGTATAGAAACGCTCGGCGTCGAAGGCGCGGGCGTCGAAGGCGGCGCGGGCGAAAAGGGCGCCGTGTGTGCCGGGGCGGTGGAGGGCAAGTGTGGCCGTGCCTCGCTCGAAGTCGGCGCGGCGCGTGCTCTCCGAACCGTCTAGGTTGCGGATGGCGTGGCCGTCCGAGCGTCCGTAAGCCGCCGCCGCGCCCAGCGCAGAAGTACCGCTCACCAGGTGGGCGGCACCGTCGGCGAGGGCGAGGGCATGCTGGCCGCCGCTCAGCGACAGCTTCGCACCCGGCGCGCCGCCCGCGCCGGTAAGGGTGAACACCTGGATGACGCCGCCCACGGCGTCGGGGCCGTAGAGCGCGGACGCCGGGCCGCGCAGCACCTCCACGCGCGCGATTTCGGAGAGCGGGATGGGGAAGTCGCTCAGGAAGTGGCCCGTCATGGGGTCGTTGAAGCGCACGCCATCTACGAGCACGAGCACGCCCCCGAACGTGGAGCCGCGCACCGTCAGGTCGCTTTGCACGCCGAACGCGCCCCGGCTGAACACCTCGACGCCCGCTGCGGCACGCAAGAGTTCGTCGAACGACGCGACGGGCAACCGGGCGATGTCAGCGGCGGTCAGCACCGTCACGCGGCGGCCCGTCTGCCGCACCCCCTCGGGTTGCCGGGAAGCCGTCACCACGACGCTGTCGGGCAG
>CBDUBO010000127.1:0-6611 GCA_965365405.1 uncultured Rhodothermales bacterium
CGTTTTGTGTGGAGCCGATAAGCGGATTCGAACCGCTGACCTGTTCATTACGAGTGAACCGCTCTACCAGCTGAGCTATATCGGCGTGGGCAGCAAAACTACGGCGGGGTCGGTGCAGGTGTCAAGGAATGCAGTGGGCCGGAGAGGGGTGCAACCGTTCAGGAGGGGGTCCTCATCCCTTTTTCACCGCGCCCGTTTTGGCCCGGGCCTACCGTGACCGCATTCTCCGGCTGCAAACGCCCCCTTGCCATGTCCCCTCTTGCTGCCCTCCGCCACCGCCTCGGCTGGATCCACGACCTCACTAGCAGCGCTGCGGTTCTCGAATGGGATCAAGAAACGTACCTGCCCGACGGCGCGACGGCGTTGCGGGCCACTCAGGTGGCCACGCTGCGCCGACTCGCGCACGAGGCCTTCACCGATGCCGAAACTGGTCGCCTGCTGAATGCGGCGGCGGATGTGGCCGGTCTGCCCGCTGACGACGAGGTGACCGCCCTCGTGCGCGTCGTGCAGCGCGACTATGGCCTGGCGCAGAAGGTACCTGCCTCGTGGGTGGCGACGATGGCCGAAACCGTCGGACATGCCAAAGCCGCGTGGCGCGAGGCGCGGCAGGCCAGCGACTTCGGACGCTTCGCTCCGCACCTCGAAAAGATCGTCGCCCTCAACCGCGAGAAGGCCGACCTGCTCGGCTTTGCTGATCACCCGTATTCGGCGCTGCTCGACCAGTTCGAGCCCGACCTGACCACCTCGGAGGTGCGGCGTGTATTCGACGACCTGCGGGCCCGTCTCGTCCCCCTGCTGCGACGTATCCGCGACACACCCCAGCCCGACGATGCCTGCCTGCACGGGCCATTCGATGAGGCGGTGCAGTGGGATTTCAGCCTGCGCGTGCTGCGCGATATCGGGTTCGACTTCGAGCGGGGGCGGCTCGACCGTTCGGCGCATCCCTTCACTACGACCTTCGGCACGTCAGACGTGCGGCTGACGACGCGCTTCGATCCTCACTTCTTCCCCTCCGCCTTTTTTGGCACGCTCCACGAAGCCGGGCACGGCCTCTACGAACAAGGCATCCGCCCTTCGCTCGACCGCACGCCGCTCGCTGAGGGCACCTCGCTGGGGATGCACGAGTCGCAGTCGCGCCTGTGGGAGAACATGGTTGGCCGCAGCCGGGCGTTCTGGGAGCACTACTTCCCCCTCGCGCAGCAGGCCTTTCCCGACGCACTCGGCCCCGTTTCGCTCGACGCGTTCCTCGCCGCCCTGAATCGCGTTGCGCCTTCGACCATTCGGGTCGAGGCAGACGAGGTAACCTACAACTTGCACATCATGCTGCGCTTCGACCTGGAGGTGGCGCTCGTGGAGGGCACGCTGGCGGTGCGCGACCTGCCCGATGCGTGGAACAGCGGCATGGAGCGCCTGCTGGGCATCCGGCCCAGTGACGATGCCGAAGGCGTGTTGCAGGACGTACACTGGGCGCTGGGCACGCTAGGCTACTTCCCCACTTACACGCTGGGAAATCTGATGTCGGCCATGCTCTTTCAGGCCGCCGAACGCGACTTGGGCCGCCTGGACGACCACTTTCGAAGGGGCACGTTTGCGCCCCTGCTCGCATGGCTTCGCCTGCACGTCCATCAGCACGGACGGGCGCGATCGGCCCGCGACATTCTCGAAACCACCACGGGCGGCAGCCTGGATGCCGGTCCGTGGCTGCGCTACGTGGAGGCGAAGTTTCTGGGCTGACGCCCCCGGGCGGCCCCCGCAGCGCTTTCTCTCAGGGCCGGCCCTCGTGCGGCCCGTATCTTGCAAAACCGCTCCTCCAGCCTCACCTGCATGGTTGATTCCCTTTCCGCGCGGCGGCCTCAGGCCCCCTGGCAGTCCCGCCCGGCGCTCCAGCAGCCCGCCTACCCGGACGCCGACGCCCTCGCCCGCGCCCTCCACCACCTCTCCACCCTGCCCCCGCTCGTGACGTCGTGGGAGGTGCGCCGCCTCAAGGAGCAACTGGCCGAAGCCGCCGCCGGCAAGCGGTTTCTGCTCCAGGGTGGCGACTGCGCCGAGAGCTTTTCCGAATGCACCGCCGACGTGATCACCAACCGGCTCAAGGTGCTCATGCAGATGAGCCTGGTGGTCGTCTATGGCCTGCGCACACGCGTGACGCGCGTGGGGCGCATCGCGGGGCAGTACGCCAAGCCGCGCTCGTCCGACGTGGAGACGCGGGGCGACGTATCGCTGCCGGCCTACCGGGGCGACATCATCAATGCGCCCGACTTCACGCCCGAATGCCGCACGCCCGACCCGGCGCGGCTGGTGCGGGCCTACTCGAAAAGTGCGCTCACGCTCAACTTTGTCCGGGCGCTCTCCGAGGGCGGCTTTGCCGACATGCACCACCCCGAGTACTGGGACCTGGAGTTTGCGCAGCACTCGCCCTACGCCGAGGCGTACCACCGCATCGTCGAGGCCATCCGGGATGCCATCTCGTTCGTAGGCACACTCTCGGACGCGCCGCTCTACGACCTCGAACGGGCCGAATTCTACACCAGTCACGAGGCGCTACACCTCCATTACGAGCAGGCGCTCACGCGCTTCGTGCCCCGCCACACCGAACCCTACAACCTCTCGACCCATTTTCCGTGGGTAGGTATGCGCACGGCTCAGCCGGACGGCGCGCACGTGGCCTACGCACAGTCCATCGCCAACCCCGTCGGCGTCAAGGTGGGGCCGGAGATGACTTCCGACTGGCTGCGCGATCTCTTGCGCCTGCTCGACCCGAACCGTGAGCCGGGCCGCCTGACGCTTATCGCGCGGATGGGCGTAGAGCAGGTAGAGACGCACCTGCCCCGCCTGATCGAAACGGTACAGGCCGAGGGGCGGACGGTGCTGTGGGTGTGCGATCCTATGCACGGCAACACCGAGTCCACGCCGGGCGGCGTCAAAACGCGCCGCTTCGACAACATCCTGTCCGAACTCGAACGGTCGCTCGAAATCCACGCCCGGATGGGCTCGCGCCTGGGAGGCGTCCACCTCGAACTGACGGGCGAGGACGTGACCGAGTGCGTGGGCGGTGCGCGGGGCCTGGACGAAGATGGGCTGGGCCGCGCCTACCGCTCGCAGGTGGACCCGCGCCTCAACGCCGAGCAGTCGCTCGAACTGGCCCTGCGGCTGGTGCGTGGCTACCGCGCCCTCTATGGCTGATGGCGGAGCGCACCGCTATCTTGCGTTCTCCTTCCAACAGCCGCTTTCCCCGTGTCCCTTTCCCGCCGCGACTTCATCTGCCAAGCCTCGGCTGCTTCGGCTGCCGCCCTGCTGGCCTCCTGCACGCCCATGACCCTTTCGAGCCGCCGCCTCCAGCCGGGGCGCTTCATGATGATTGACCTGCGGGGCTACGAACTCGACGCCGACACCGAAGCCATCATCCGCGACTACGGGGTGCGCGGCGTGGTGCTGTTCCAGCGCAACATGGCCAGCGAGGCGCAGACGCGCGGCCTCGTCGAATCGCTGCGCGCCGTCATCGGGCCGGACGCGCTGATCGGCATTGACCAGGAAGGCGGTGGCGTGGTGCGCACGCGCACGCTTCCGTTCCCGCCGTCGGCCATGTCGCTGGGGGCGTCGAACAATCCCGCGCTGGCGCGGCAGGTGGGCGCGGCCACGGCGCGCGGGCTGCGCAGCATGGGCTTCAACTGGAATTTTGGCCCCGTGCTGGACGTCAACAACAACCCGCTCAACACCGTCATTGGAGACCGCTCGTTCGGCAGCGAACCGGCCCTCGTGCGCAACCTGGGCCTCGCATGGGCTGAAGGATCGGTGGAGGCAGGTGTGGCTCCCTGCGTCAAACACTTCCCCGGCCACGGCGACACGCACGTGGACAGCCACCTGGGCCTGCCCACCGTAGCCAAGAGCCGCGAGGAACTGGCCGCGCTCGAACTGCTGCCCTTCGAGGCTGCCGCGCGCGCCCAGGTGCCGTGCTTCATGACCTCGCACATCGTCTTCCCCGCGCTCGACCCCGAACACCCGGCCACGCTGTCGCGCCCCATCCTCACCCACTTGCTGCGCGAGCAGTGGGGCTACGAAGGCGTCATCATCACCGACGCGCTCGACATGCGCGCCATTACTGATCACTACCCGAATGGCAGTGCTGCCCCGCTTGCGCTCGAAGCGGGGGCGGATATGCTTATTGCGATGGGCACCCCCGACCAGCAGCGCCGCATGGCCGAGGCCATTACCGAGGCGCACGAGGCGGGCCGCCTTTCCGAAAGCGCGCTCGACGCAAAGGATGCGCGTTTGCGGGCCCTCGCGGCGCGCTTCCCCGTGGACGTGCAGCCCTACCCGGAAGCGGCACGGGCCGAGGATGCGCAACTGATGCAGCAGGCGTGGCAGGCCGGCCTCACCGCCTACCGCAACCCCACACCCGTCGCGCCGGGTACTCCCGTCACGCTTGTCGTGGCGCAGTCGGGCGTAGGAGGTGGCGCGAGCGATCCGGGCCTGAGCGGCACCGCGCTCATCGCCCGCCTTACCGACCTCTACGACCTCCACGCCGTCGCCTTCGACCCTGCCGATCCGCTGGCCGCGGCTGCCGGCTTCGAGCGCTTCCACCGCCCCGGTACGCCCGTCCTCTTTGCCACCACGGCCCGGCATCGCCCCACCGAAGCTGTGCAGCAACTGGCGGCGCTTGCCAAACCCGACCTGCACCTGGCGCTGTGGAATCCCTACGCCGTGCTCGATGTGTCTGCGCCGGCCATCGTCACCTACGGCTTCCGGCCCGGTGCGCTCGACGCGCTCGTGGCGTGGCTCAAAGGTGACGTTCGTGCAACGAGTCCGCTTCCGATCAGCCTTGGCACGTCCTGAACAGGCGCGGGGGGGCGCGTTACCTAATTTGCGCGCCTCCCTCGTAGTTCAACCGTCACCGTATATGAAAGACTCTACACCTCTAACCTACCGCCTGCTCATCGTGGACGACGACCCGGACGTGGGCGAGGCGCTGCAAACCTTTTTCGAGAGTCACGACTTTGACGTGACGCTCCTCAAAAACGGCGAGGAAGCCATCGAAGCGATGCGCAGCCGCCCGAAGGACTTCGACGCGGTATTGCTGGACGTCACGCTGCCGGGCAAGAGCGGCTTCGAGGTGCTGGAGGATTCGCAGGATGTCGGCTTCGATGCGCCCATCATCATGCTCACGGGGCGTGGCGAGCAGGAAATGGTGCTGACGGGCTTCGGGCTGGGCGCGGACGATTACATCGTCAAACCCTTCAACCCGGACGAGTTGCTCGCGCGCGTGCGCGCCGTGCTGCACCGCACGCAGCCGCCCGACCGCGCGCCGATGGACGTGTACCAGATCGGGGACGTGGAGATCAACTTCAGCACCCACGAAGCGCAGCAGAATGGCGAGCCAGTGGCCTTCACGGCCCTCGAATTCGACATCCTGCGCTACCTCATCCTCAACAGGGGTAAAACCGTCACCCGCCGCCAGCTGCTGACGGACGTGTGGGGCATCGAGCAGGACATCGTCACGCGCACCATCGACCGGCACATGGCCTCGGTGCGCAAGAAGATCGAACCCGACCCGGCCATGCCCATCTACATCGAGACGGTGTACGGCATCGGCTACCGCTTCAAGGGCTGAACGACCCGGCGTAAAAGAAACAGGCGGCGCTCTTTTCAAGGAGCGCCGCCTGTTTCTTTTGGGGGTTAGCAGTGCGGCCTCAGACGGCCTGCACCTGCTCGGCCCCGACGAGTTTGTAGCCGATGCCGTACACGCTGCGGATGGGCCACGTGTCCTCGTCCTCGCCGTCCATCACCTTGCGGAGCGCGTTCACGTGCCGGTCGATGGTGCGGGTTTCGACCTCGGCGGGCAGGTTCCACACGTCGCGCAGGAGCTGCTTGCGCGAAACCGTCCGCCCCCGGTGCACGATGAAGTAGCGCAGCAGCCGGTATTCGAGGTCGGTCAACTCCACAGGCTTGCCGTCGCGCTCGATGCGGTCGTCGTCGAGGTTGACGGTGAGGCCGCCGACGGCGTAGGTGCCCGTGGCAAGCGTGGGATCGGGCGCGGCGCGGCGCAGGATGGCCTGCACGCGCGCGAGCAGTTCTTCAGTCGAAAACGGTTTGGTGAGGTAATCGTCCGCGCCCAGTTCGTAGCCGCGCATCCGATCTTCGTGCGAGCCCAACCCGGTGAGCATGAGCACAGGTGTGCTCACGCCCCGGCTGCGGATCTCGCGCAGGATGTCGAAGCCGCTCTTGCCCGGCAGCTTACCGTCGAGCACGAGCAGGTCGTAGCTCGGCAGCGCGGCGGCACGTTCGAGGCCCTCGGCCCCCGTGGCCACTACGGTGACGTCGTAGCCCTGGGCGTCGAGATAGAGCTGTAACCCGGTGCTCAGTTCGGGGTCGTCCTCGACAATGAGCAGGCGTGGTGTATCGTCCTTCTGGTTCATCTGAAACGGTTTGCAAGTGAGGGGTGGGAAGTCGGATCAATGGTACAAAGGTGCGCTCGTAGCATAAGCGCAATCCATGTAATAGGATTGGAAATAGGATTCTGGCGTGCGGAATCACGACAGGGCCTGCGGCCGTTGGGGCCGGCTATGACGCTTCCCTCCCGCTACGCCTCGGCCACGTTTGCCCGCTACAGCGCG
>CBDUBO010000128.1:0-6609 GCA_965365405.1 uncultured Rhodothermales bacterium
CGCACCGCCCCGGCCGACAGCTTCTACGTCTCGGCCCGCCTCTCCGCGCCAGCGCGCGTGTTTACGGCCCGCCGCGACGCGCTGCGCCCGCCCGCCCACGTGCAACGCACCCAGGGCACCGCCCTGGCCGCGCTGGCCGGGGCCGACTACGTCATCCTCACCACGCCGCGCCTGCGCGCCAGCGCCGAAGCCCTCGCTGCAGAGAAGCAGGTGCGCCAGGGCCTCAGCACGCTTGTCGTGATGCAGCAAGACGTGGTAGATCAGTTTGGCTACGGCACCTACACGCCGCTTGCGCTGCGCCGCTTTTTCCACCACACCCGCACCTGGGCCACGCCCGCGCGCTTTGCCATGTTGTGGGGCGACGCCCTCGCCTCCACCCGCGCGCGCGCCGTCCAGCCCTGGGAAGTGCTTACCTTCGGCAATGCCCCCTCCGACGGCTGGTTCTTCATGCAAAGCGACGGGCCGGACGACTGGTCGGAGTTCGCTGCCGTCGGGCGCGTTCCCATCCGGACCGACGGGGAAGGTGCGCGGTTCGTGAGCAAGATGCGCGGCTACGCCACGGCCCCGTCCGGCGCGTGGCAAAAACGCTCGCTCCAGGGAGCCGGCGGCTACAGCCCGCTCGAAGTGGCAGGCACCTCCGGCTACACCATTGCCTGGGCGCGGACAAGCGCCGACAGCCCCGTGCGGCAGGATACGCTGCTCTTCGTCAAGCGCGATCTGGAAAAGGTGAGCGCGGCCTGGCGCGACTACATCACGGACGAATTTCAGAAAGGCGTCTCGTGGTTCACCTTTTTCGGGCACTCCTCGCCGCAACTCTGGGAGATCGTCACCGACCCGCCGCAGGTGATGCGCAACGCGCCCCTGCTGCCCTTTATCTCCTCCTTCGGATGCCGCACGGGTAACTTCACGCTGGGCTCGCCCGAGGAGCACACACTTTCGCTGGCCGAGCAGATGGTGAGCGGCTCCGAACACGGCGGCCTGGCCCACTGGGGCTCGTCCGAACTGAGCGACATCGGGTCGGGCGGGATTCTGGGCAACGAACTGCACCGCTTCGTCTTTCAGAAAGGCGTGCGCCTGCTGGGCGAGGCCACGCGCCTGACAAAGGCGCGCTACGACTCGCTCTACAGCAGCAGCGCCAGCATCAAAACCCTCTTGCAGTACGGCCTCATCGGCGACCCGGCCGTAGAACTGCGCCTGCCCACGCGGCCCAACTTCCACCTCTCCGCCGCCGACGTGCGCTTCTCCAGCGACGCGCCCCTCGTGGCCGACTCGACGCTCGACGTAACGCTTACCGTGCGCAACTTCGGCACGCTGCCAGCGGACAGCGTCGGGCTCGTCTTTACCCATCTGGCTCCCGGCGGACGCCGCGACGCGCGGGCGCTGCGCCTGGCACCGTTTGCCGACTCCGCCGTGGTCGCCTTTCAGATTCCGCTGCGAGACAGCGAGGTAGGCCTGCACCGTTTCGAGGCCGTGGTGGATGGCAGCGGCGCTTTTGGCGAGGAGGACGAAAACGACAACACCGTGCTCCGCGAACTGGCCGTGCTGTCGGGTGGGCTGGCCCTCGTGACGCCGCCCAACCTGTCGTTTCTCGACCAGATTGGCGTGCTGCGCGCCACGCGGTCGTCACTCAGCACCGACGAGGCCCTTTTCGAGTTCGAGATGGACACGACGGCGGCCTTTTCGTCGCCCTTCAAGAAGACCCACCAGACCACCGGCACCGCCCTGGCCGAATGGGACGTGTCCGCCCTCGTGGTGCCGGGTCAGCCGTATTTCTGGCGCGTGCGCGTTGCCGGGGGCAGCGAGCCGGCCCTGTGGACGGAAGCCTCCTTCACGCTCCGCCCCGACCTCGGCACGGACGGCTGGCTCGCCACCGGCGCCAGTGGCGGCCTCGCCCTCGCCGGCGGCCTGACGCGCGGCCTGGACGGACGCTGGCACTTCGCCACGGAGCCGCTCTCGGCCACGCTCACGTCCGAGCGCGGGTCGGGCTTTTATCTCGGCACCATTTCGGTGGGTACGGAAGATTTCCTCTCGCTCACCCTGGGTTGGGGGCTGGTCGTGCTCGACGGCGTGACGGGACGCGTCAAGGCGGCGCTGTCGCTGCCCACCTACAAGATGCCCGCGAGCCTGGAGCAGCAGTTCAACACCAACGAAACCCTGGCGCGTGCCCGCTTGGATTCGCTGGCCCGGTCCGTCGTGCCGGGCGACATCGTCCTGGGGCGCTCGCGGCACCTGGGCAACGCCTCTGGCCCCACCATCTCGGACGACGTGAAGGCCAGCTTGCGCGCGCTCGGCAGCGCCGCCGTGGACACGATCTCCTACGCCTATCTCTGGCAGATGGTGGCGCGTATCGGATACCCGAACCAGCGCTGGGAACGCGTAGTGGCCCCCGGTGGCACCAACGAAGTCCTGTTCGACACCACCTTTACCACGCGCCGCCGGATGGGTACTGCCACCACACCCCCCATCGGGCCGGCGCTGTCGTGGCACGCGCTCGGCCTCGACTTGCCGCCCGGTGCCGCCGACGTGTCGGCCACGCTCGACGTGCTCACGGCCGACGGCGACTCCGTGCTCACGCGCTTTACGGCGACAGAGGGCGCGGGCCTGGACGTGTCCGGGATCGACGCCAGGGTGCACCCGCGCCTGCGCCTGCGCCTGACGCTGGCGGACTCAGCCGCCTACCGGCCCGGCGTGGACGACGCGCCGGCCCCCCCTGCCCCCACGCCGCGGGCGCTCTACCTGCACTACCAGCCCGTCACCGACCTCCTGCTCGGCGGCAGCACCCTCGCGCTGCCCGCTACGCTGGCCGAGGGCGAGGCGCTGAACGTGCGCCTGCCCGTGCGCAACCTGGGTCGCAGCATCGCCCCGCAGCCCGTCGTGTCCTACTTCCTCGTGGACGCGCAGAACCGCGAAACCCTGATCGCGCGCGACACGCTCGCCACGCTCGTTGCCGGGCAAACCGACACCAGCCGCGTCTCAATCTCGACGGCTGGGCGGACGGGCACCAACCGGCTGCGCGCCCGCGTCGAGCAGAACGCGCCCGAACCCGTCGTGCTCAACAACTTCTTCGCGCACACCTTCACCGTTGCCGGAGACGCGACGCCGCCCACGTTCCGCATCGCCATCGACGGCGAGGCGTTCCCGGCCGCGCCGCCGCTCACCAACATCCAGGACCCGTCGTTTCCGTTTGTCGCGGCGCAGCCCACCATCGAGATCACCATCGAGGACGACAACCGCTTCCGTCCCCTGGGCGACTCGACCATCGCGCACCTGACGCTCAACGGGCAGCGCGTCTCGCTGCGCAGTCCGGACGTGCGCTTCGAGCCGGCCACGGCGGGCGGCACCGAGGCGCGCATCGTGTACACCCCCGACCTGTCGGGCCGCGACACCACTTACACCCTCATGCTGCACGTTTTCGACGCCAGCGGCAACGAAGCGCAGGGCAGTCCCTACCGCGTCCACTTCCGCGTGCAGAACACGCTTGCCGTGGAGCAGGTGCTGCCCTACCCCAACCCGATGAGCCGGCAAACGACGTTCGCCTTCCGCGTGAAGGGGGCCGATGCTGCCGAGATCGAAGAGCTGCGGCTGCGCATCTACACCCTCACCGGGCAGCTCGTGCGCGAGTTCGACCTGATGCAGGACCCCTCCGGCCTCGACGGGGGCGCGCTGCGCATCGGGTGGAACAAGCTGCGCTGGGACGGCACCGATGCCGACGGCGACCGCCTCGCGACGGGCGTGTACCTCTACCGCGTGTTCGTACGGGGTACTGCCGGCAAGCTGGGCTCGACGGAGGTGGAACGTATCGCCATCATCCGCTGAGCGGCACCGCCGCCTCCATGCGGCACCGGCCGTTTACCGGATTAGTTCAGCGCTTACCTGCCGGGCAAAGTCCAGCCACACGCGGGCAAAGGCGTCCCACGACCCGGCGCGGGCGCGCTGCGCGGACGCGGCGGCAACCCGCGCCGGATTGAGCCGCAAGGCTTTTCCGATAGCCGCCGCCAGCGCGTCCGCGTCGCCAGGCGCGAACAGCACGCCGGTTTCGCCGGGATCGATGGCGGCTTCAAAGGCCTCGAAGTGCGGCAACACCGCTGGTTTTCCATAATGGCGCGCAATCTCCAGCACCCCCGAAGCGGCGGGACGGCGGTAGGGTAGCACCACCACGTCGGCGGCAGCGAAAAAGAGCGGCACCTGCTCATCGGGCACGAAGTCCGGCATGAGCACGACGGCAGGCGTCTCCAGCCCGCTGTTGAGCGCCGCCATCCGGGCGCGTAGCGGGGTAGCGGAAGGGTGAAACGGCCCGGCGACGACGAGTTGTACGTCGGTTTGCCGCTGCACCGCCGGGAAGGCATCGAGCAGCAGGTCGAGTCCTTTGTACGGCTTGACGTGGCCGAAGAACAGCAGCGTGCGTTTGTCCGCCAGACCCAGCGCCGTCCGCGCCTCGGCCTGGGGCGGAAGGGGCGGGTACACGTCGTACACGGGGTGCGGGCAGAGCGAGAGCGGCAGCGTGGGCCGGAGCGCGTGGACGGAGCGGCCTACCTCGGGCGTCAGCACGGTCGCGCCGTCCACGGCGCGCAGCAGCAGGCGCAGCAGTAGGCGCGCAAAGGGCCAGCGGCGGTCAGGGTAGGCATCGTGCAGCAGCAGCAGCAGGGTCGGACGCTGCCCCCGGCACAGCAGGCGCAGCAGGAGGGCGAGGGCAAGGTAGGCGGGCAGCGTGGCCGGCATCCACTGCGTCAGCAGCACGACGCCGGCCTGTTGCCGCGCCACGAACCGGGCCCCGCGCACCCACGCGCGCGGATTGAACAGCGACAGCGCGTCGCCCTCTTCCGCCGCCGGGGCAGGCGCGGCGCGGCTGCGGTCGAGCAGACCGGGCAGCCGCAGGGGCAGCGGCACCACCTCCACTTCGGACGCGAGGGCCTTGTTGAACCGTCGGAAGAAAACCTCCACCCCGCCCCGGTGCCGGGCCGAGGGCCCGATAGAAACGACGCGAAAGCGCGGCAAGGTTGGTGTCACAGACGGCTCTACGGTAGATTCCCCCGGCATCTCAGCGGCGCGGTTTTCAGCGCCCTCCACAACGCTTTTCAATCTAATGCTCTACGCCGTCATCATGGCTGGAGGCGTGGGTACGCGCTTCTGGCCGGCCAGCCGCCAGGCGCTGCCCAAGCAGTTTCTCACCGTCGGCGAAGGTCGCACGCTTCTGCAACAGACGGTGGACCGGCTCGACGGGCTGGTAGATAACGAAGGCGTCTTCGTCGTCACCCACGACGATTACGTGGAGATGACGCGGGCGCAGCTACCCGAAGTGCCGCCCGGCAACGTGCTGGGCGAGCCGACGGCCCGCAACACGGCCCCGTGCATCGCCTTTGCCGCCGCCACCATTGCCGCGCGCGACCCCGACGCCACGCTCGTCGTGCTGCCCGCCGACCACCTCGTGCGCCACGAGAAGGCGTTTCGGCAGGTGCTGCGCGCCGCTGCCCGGCAGGCCCAGGTGCCCGGTGCCCTCGTCACCATCGGCATCACGCCCACCCACCCGGAGACGGGCTACGGCTACATCCAGTTCGACGGCACCCTCGACGCGCTCGACGACGACGGCATCGAGGCCTACCCCGTCCGCACCTTTGCCGAAAAGCCTGACCTCGCCACCGCCGAGCGTTTCCTGGATTCGGGCGACTTTCTGTGGAACAGCGGCATGTTCGTCTGGCGTGCCGACAGCATCCTGGACGCCTTCGAGCGCTACCTGCCCGACGTACACGAAGCATTTCTGCCCGTTCGCGCCGGCGATTCGGACGCGGCGACCGTTGAAAAAGCCTACGCCCGCAGCCCCAAAATCTCCATCGACTACGGCGTGATGGAGCGCGCCGCGCACGTGTTCGTCGTGCCCGGCCAGTTCGGCTGGAGCGACGTGGGTGACTGGCGCGCCGTGTTCGACCTCGAAAACACCGACGCGCAGGGCAACGCCCTCCACGGCACCGTCATCACCGAGAGTTCGAGCCGCTGCTACGTGCGCGGCCACGACAAACTCGTCGCCCTGGTCGGCATCCACGACGCCATCGTCGTCGAGACCGAGGACGCCATCCTCGTGTGCCACCGCGACAGCGCGCAGCGCGTCAAAAACCTGGTCGAGTTCATGAGCCTCAACGGCTACGAGCGCTATTTGTAGCGCCTCGCAGAGCGCGAACGGTTTGCAGGAAAAAGCAACAGCCCTCCAGCCTGCCGGGAACCCATCTTCACGCGCATTCTTTGGCCGCCTCACCCCCTATCCGACCGGGCAAGTCAGGTTTGCTGTTTTGACTTCCACCGACACCACCGCGCTTATTCAGGCCCTGCGCAACGGGGACGCGCGCGCCGCAGATGCGCTGCTGCCGCACGTATACGAAGAGCTTCGCCGACTCGCGCAGCGCTACGTGGCCGCCGAGCCGCGCGCCGTCTCGATGCTCGCCACCGACCTGGTCCACGAGGCCTACCTCAAACTCGTCCCCGGTGGCGACTGGAACAGCCGGGCCCACTTCACGGCGGTGGCGGCCCGCGCCATGCGGCAGATCCTGACCGACCGCGCCCGCGCCCGTGCCGCTGTCAAGCGCGGCGGGGGTCAACTGGTGCCCCTGCGCGACGAGT
>CBDUBO010000129.1:0-6608 GCA_965365405.1 uncultured Rhodothermales bacterium
GGGGTCGTGGCCCACGAGCCGGACGTTGCTGATGGTGAGGTTGTTGGCCCAGACGGTGCCGGGCACGAGCAGGACAGCGAGGCAGCAAAGGCGACGGAACGGAGTGCAGAAGGCAGACATGGCGGCGGCAGGTAAAAACGAGCGCTGGGCGCGACTGGATTACCCCCAAAACTGCGCAAACCGCCCCCCCGGCGCTTGCCTGCATCTTGCATTCTGTTGACTGCTGCTGGCGTTTTGCCCCTGCCAGGACCACACTGCACGGCCGGAGCCCACCTGCCGATCAGACCAGTCGCCCCTCTTTCGCCTGCGCGGCGTACATGGACGGTGCCTGCCCGAAGTGGGCGCGGAAGCTGCGGCTAAAATGCGCCACGCTGTTGAAGCCCACCGCGTAGGCGACCTCGGACACGTTGCCCGCCTGGCTGCGCAGCAAACGCGCCGCCTGTTCGAGCCGCACGGTGCGGATGAGGTCGCTGGGCGTGGCCGCGCCTTCGTCGCGCAGCCGCCGGTAGAGTTGCGTGTAGCTGAGCGCCAGCACGTCCGCCAGCGCCTCGACGCCGAATTCCGGGTCGGTGAAGCGCGCTTCGATGGCGTGGCGCACCTCGGCCTCGAAGCCGGCGGCCTCGGCGGGCAAGCCCAGCGTGCGCGCCAGGTCGCGGCGCACCTGCACGCGCAGGCGCTGGCGCAGCGCGATGAGGTTGTGCACCTTCGCCACGAGCACGTCCGGCTCGAAGGGCTTCGTGACGTAATCGTCCGGGCCCGTAGCCAGCCCGGCCACCTGGTCTTCGGGCGCGCCGCGCGCGGTGAGGAGGATGACGGGAATGCCGTCGAGGGCGGCGTCCGCCTTGAGGGCGCGGTTGAGGGTGAAACCGTCCATCTCCGGCATCATCACGTCGGCGAGGATGAGGTCGGGCAGGTGGGCGCGGGCTGTCGCCAGCCCGGCCGCGCCGTCGGGCGCTTCGAGCACACGGTAGGCCGGTTCGAGCAGGGTGCGCAGGTAGGCCCGCACGTCGGCGTGGTCTTCGACGACGAGCACGGTGGTGCGGTCTTCGGCATCAGCGGCGGACGGTAGCGGTTCGGCAAGCCCGCCATCGGGCAACTCCGGCGCATCGTACGCGCGTCCATCGCCCGTCGGCAGCACGACCTGGAGAGCGGCCAGGGGCAGCCGCACGGTAAAGGTGCTGCCCTCGCCTGGCGCGCTCTCGGCCTGGATCGTGCCGCCGTGCAGTTCGGCCAGCTCTTTTGCCAGCGCCAGCCCGATGCCCGCGCCCTCGCGCCGGGGCGTGCCGGGCGCGTCCGACCGGTAAAAGCGGTCGAACACGTGGGGCAGGTCGGAGGCCGGGATGCCGGGCCCACTGTCTGCCACGGCGATCTCTGCCATCCCTTCCCGCACGCGCAGTGCTACGCCGACGTGCCCGCCGGCACCGGTGAATTTGACGGCGTTGGAGAGCAGATTGCCCACCACTTTCTCCAGTGCCTCGGCATCGGCCAGCACGGGGCAGGAGGCGTCTGGATCGGAAAAATGGAGCCCGATGCGCTGCCGCTCGGCCAGCGGCCCGAACGCCTCCACCACGCGCCGCACGAACGGACCGAGGTCGAGTGGGCGCCGTTCGAGGGGTAGCCCGTCGGCTTCGAGCCGGGCCAGGTCGAGCACTTCATTGATAAGGCGCAGCAGGCGGCGGCTGTTGCGCAGCATGAGCTGGTGCTGGGCGCGCAGCGTCTCGGTGGTAGGGCCGTACGCGCCCGCGAGCGCGCTTCTGAGCGGGCCAATGACGAGCGTGAGCGGGGTGCGAAACTCGTGGCTCACGTTGGCAAAAAAGCGGCTCTTGGCTTCGTCGAGGCGTTGCAGCTTTTCGGCCTGCGCGGCTACCGTGGCGAGGGCATCGGCGGTGCGCGCCTGCTCGGCGGAGAGCGCCTCGGTGCGCGTGGCTACCAGGGCTTCCAGTTCCACCTTGCGCCGGCGCAGCCGCCGTACCCGCAGGCCCGACAGCAGCAGCCACAGCGCCATGAGCGCAAGCACGCAGCCTATCAGAAACCACGCGGTTTCGTAAAAGAACGGCGCCACGCCGAGCCGGAGCGTGGCATCCTGCCTGCTCCACACACCGTCGTTGTTCGCGGCCTGGAGGTGAAACACGTAGCGACCCGGCGGGACGTTGGTGTAGTAGGCCACGCGGCGCGTCCCGGCCTCTACCCAGCCCCGGTCGAACCCTTCCAGGCGGTAGCGGAAGCGCACGTTCTGCGGGGCGGTGAACGAGAGGGCGGTGTAGCGGATCTCGAAGGAGCGCTGCCCCGTGCCCAGCCGCACGGGCGCGTCGGCATGAAAGGCGGTGTCCGGCACCACCACCTGCTCGATCACAAGCGGTGGCGGCACCGGGTTCGGGCGCATCCGGGAGGGATCTATCACGGCAGCGCCGTCCTGGGTGGCAAACCAGAGGCGTCCGTCGCGGGCGCGCAGGCCAGCAGGCTGCGTGCCGCCGTTGGCCTCGCGGTTGCGCAGGCCGTCGGCTTCGGTGTAGGCTGTGGCATGGACGCGCGGCACTTCCCCCGCCGCAAACGCATCAAGTTCGGCACGGCGAACCCAGAAGATGCCTCGGTTGGTGCTCATCCACAGCCGCCGCTGCGCGTCTTCGAGGATTACGTGGATGCCCTCGTCGAAAAGGCCGTCGTGCTGGCGGACGGGCGTGACGCGCCGCACGGTGCCCTCCGAGGTCTCGACGCGGTCGAGCCCGCGCCCTTCGGTGCCCACCCACAGGGTGCCGTTGGCGTCCTCGTAGAGCGCGCGGACGAGGTTGCTGGAGAGCCCCTCGCCCGTGGTGAAGTTGCTGAAACGTCCCCCCCGGTAAGCGCTCAGGCCACCGCCGTTGGTGCCCATCCAAAGGGTGCCGTCGCGGGTTTCGACGAAGGCGCGGACGTAGTCGTGGGCGAGCCCGTCGCGCGTGGTGAAGCGCGCCCACGCCCCCTCGTGGCGGCGGTAGAGGCCCTGCGACGTGCCCACCCACAGCGCCCCGTCACTCGTCTGGTAGATTGCGTGAACGCGCGCCTGCGCGGGTCCCTGCGGGTCGCCGACCTGCGCGAACCGTTCGCCGGTACGCGCCATCAGGCCCCAGTCGTGCCCCAGCCACAGCGTGCCGGCCCGGTCTACGAAAAGCGACCGCACGATGGGGTTTGATGGAAGCCCGTGCGCGGCTCCGAAACGCTCGGCACGGCCATTTCGGAGCCGGCTCAACCCGCCACTCGAACCAATCCAGAGCGCGCCCTCCGCGTCCTCCGCCACCGTCAGCACGTTGGGCGCGGCCAGTCCCTCTGGCGTGCTGTACACCTGGAAAGAGGTAGGGCGCAAGCGGTAGAGCCCGGAGCGGTCGGTGCCCACCCAGACGCTGCCTTCGGGGTCGAGCAGGAAGGCGCGGATGGCGGAAGGAGCCCGAAAAACGCGCTGGTCGTCGTGGTAGAGGTCGGTGCCGGCGGCGAGCCAGTAGCCGCCTTGTCGGTCTGGCTGGATTGGGTCGTGCGTGTATAGGGGTGGCGCCGCGACGCCCTCCATCTGACGCCAGGCGCTGCCACCGTAGCGGTAGACGCCTGCGTCAGAGGTGGCCAGCAGCCTGTTGCCCGTGCTGACGAGGTGCGTGGTGGCGTGCGGCCCTGCATCCCGCGCAGAGGCACCCTTCCCGCCCAGGCGGTGCACCCCGCCCGGCGTGCCGATCCACACGGTGCCGGCGGCCCCCACGCCGAGGGCGGTCACCAAGTCGGCTGCACCGGACACGGGCGCGGCCGCGCCGCCGCCGGGGAGATGCCATAGGCCCTCTGGCGTCCCGACCCAGAGCGTCCCGCTGCTGTCGGACACGAGCGCGGTGATGGCACGCGGTCGGTTGCCGACCGGAACGGCGCGGAACGCTTTCCCCTCGGCGCGAAACAGTCCGGCATCGGTGCCCACCCATGCCACGCCCCGCGCGTCTTCGTAAAAGACGGAAAGCACCCGCCCTTCCAGCGGCGGCCCAGCAGGAGTGAACGTGTGGTGGCGATACCGGACGAGGTGGTTGGGCGTCGTCTGAATCCACAGGCTGCCGTCCCGGCCCGCGTCGAGTTGCAGAATGCGGTTGCTGGGCAGCGCAGCGGTGTTGCCGACGTTGAAAACGGTAAAGCGCGCGCCGTCGAAGCGGACGAGCCCGTCGAAGGTGGCAATCCAGAGGTAGCCGTCGGCCGTCTGCGCCAGGTCGGTTACCGCGTTCACGGGCAAGCCCTGCGCGGCGCTCCAGCCCTCGAACACGTAGCCCGGCGCGGCTTCCTGGGCAAGGGCACAGGCGGGGAGGAGCAGGCTGAGCGCTGCCAGCCGAATGGCAGTCATGGCCATCACAGAGTAGAGTAGGTTCTGCCGAGCCGGCGCGCCACCGCACTCGGAGCACGCTGGCACACTGCCCGCCTGTCGCTGCTGTAAGAACGGATGCAAACCTCTGGCGCGCAACGCTTCCCGGGCCAAAGGACGGCTCTTGCGGCGCAGGCACCGGCACAGCACCTTCCGCGCCGCCCTACCTGGCCAGCACCACAGGCTGAATGGCCGTGCCGCCCGGCCCCTCGACCCGGCAGAGGTAGAGACCAGCGGGCAAGTCGGTGGCGTGCCACACGGCTTCATGCCGCCCGGCGGGGTGCGCGCCGCGGGCCAGCACAGCTACTTGCGCGCCGAGCAAGTTGAACACCCGCAGGGTCACCTCTCCGGCAACCGGCACCTCAAACGGGATGACCGTCTCCGTGCTAAACGGGCTGGGACGGGGCGGGAAGAGGCGCAACGCGTCAGCGGGAGGATTTTCAGCCTGCGTCGCCGTGGACGCCCGCTGCACCAGGCGCGTGCCGACCCTTTCGAGAAGAGGCTGCCCCTTGCCCGGCGTCGCCGCGTCGTAGTCGTGGTGGAGAGCCCAGAGCATCGCGCCGCCCAGCCCGCGTGCCTGCACGAACGCCACCTTTTCCTGCACCGAAACGGTGTCTTCGTAGGTGACGAGTTCCGTCCGGGCAGCGTTCTGGAGATACGGTACGCGCGCCGTGCTGTCCCACGTGTACGTCCAGCCCGCTGCGCGCAGCGCCTCGGCGGCCCAGTACGTGACGGAGGAGACGGCCCCGGCGCGGGGCTGGTGGAGGCCGGAGGCCGCAAAGCGGTAACCGTAGAACGGGATGCCGACAAGCAACTTCGAGGCTTCCACGCCCTCGTTGCGCCACGCGCTCACGCTCAGGCTGACCGCACCCTCGGCATCGCCGGCGGGTTGGTAGAGCGGCGCGTTGTGCCCCGCGTGCGGCGTCCACGCGCCGTGGTAATCGTACGTCATGATCCCGAACCAGTCCACGTGCGGCTGGAGGGCCCGCACGTCGTAGCCGCCGGCCCAGTTGGACGCGGGCATCGCAATCGAAAGCGTATAGGCGGGGTTGGCCGCCGCGAGCCCCTGCCGGAGTTCGCGCACGAGCGCCGTCACGTTGGCCCGGTCGCCTGCACGGGGGTACTCCCAGTCGAGATCCACACCGTCGTAGCCATGGGCCTGCACGAAGGCGACGAGGTTGGACACAAACTTCGCCCGCGCTACCGGACTGGCGGCCATGGCCGCGAAGTTGGGCGTAAGCGTGTCGCTCCAGCCGCCCACCGCGATAACGACTTTCACCCCGCTTGCGTGTGCAGCCTCGATCAGAGCCGGGTACGCCGTCCAGTAGCCCTGCGTCAGCAGCGAGCCGTCGGCCTCCATCCAGATAAAGGCGTGCGCGATGTGCGTGAGCAAATCGTAGCGGACGGCCGTGTGCGGATAGCTGCTGTGCACCCACGCGGGGTAGTACCCTACCACACGCTTCTGCCCGGAAGCAGGGGCGGCAAAGCAGGCCGCAACCAGCGCGAAAAGCAGGAAACGCATCAGCAAAAGCGGGCAGCGCAGGGGGCCAGACCAAGGAGACTACGGATTCCGCGACGCCCGCTCCGGCCCCACGCTCTGTTCTATGTACCGCAGAATACGTTTGTACTCGTCTGTCCACGAGGCGGGCTCGGTAAAGCCGTGATCCTCGACGGGATAAACCGCCATCTCCCAGCCCTCTTTGCCGAGTTCGATCAGCCGCTGCGCCAGCCGCACCACGTCCTGAAACTGCACGTTCACGTCCACCATGCCGTGCGCAATCAGGAGCGGATCGCCCTCGTACCCCTCGGCAAAGTTGATGGGCGAGGAGCGCGCGTAGGCCAGCGAGTCGCGGGTGGGGCTGTTGAGGATGTTGTCTGTATAACCGTGGTTGTAGTGCGCCCAGTCGGTGACGGAGCGCAGCGCAGCGCCGCCGCCGAAGTGTTCGGGCTCGGTAAACAGCGCCATGAGCGTGATAAAGCCGCCATACGAGCCACCGTAGATGAACACGCGCTCCCCTTCAATACCCATCTCGGCGTTGACGTACCGGCTCGCGTCCACGTAGTCCTGGAGGTCGCGCCCGCCCATGTGGCGGTAGATGGCGGTGCGCCAGTCGCGCCCGTAGCCCGCCGAGGCGCGGTAGTCGAGGTCAAGCACGGTGTACCCCCGGTCGGCCAGCAGGTTGTGGAACATGTACTCGCGGAAGTAGCTGCTCCAGCCCCGGTGCACGTTGTGCAGGTAGCCCGCGCCGTG
>CBDUBO010000130.1:0-6555 GCA_965365405.1 uncultured Rhodothermales bacterium
GGACAGGAGGGGCGGGCGCGTAGCCTCGGCATCCCGTTCGAGGGAATCCCCGGCCCGCTCAACGCCATCACCGACGTGCCGGGCATCGAGGTGGGGCACGTCACGCTCATCAAGGGCGACGGGCCGCTCGTCAGAGGCAGGGGGCCCGTCCGAACCGGTGTCACGGCCATCCTGCCGCGTGGACGGACCTTCGATCCTGTGTTTGCCGCCACCTACGCCCTCAACGGCAACGGCGAAATGACAGGCATCCACTGGATCGAGGAGTCCGGTTTTCTCGAAACGCCCCTTCTCATCACCAACACGTTCAGCGTGGGCGTCGTGCGGGACGCGGCGCTGGCGTGGATGGACTCGACGGGCCTCAACGCCGACCCGGAAACGGGCGGCTGGTATTCGTACCCGCTCGTGGCCGAGACGTACGACGTGCTCAACGACATCCGGGGCCAGCACGTGACGCGGGCGCACGCCATGGAAGCGCTCAACCGCGCCGCGGGCGGAGCAGTGGCCGAGGGCAACGTAGGCGGTGGCACGGGCATGATCGTACATGGCTTCAAGGGCGGCATCGGGACGGCCTCCCGCCTGACGGGCAGCGGCCACACCCTGGGGGTGCTGGTGCAGGCCAACTACGGCGGCCGGGGCCGTTTCACCGTGGCCGGCGTGCCCGTCGGGCGCGAGATCACCGACCTGGTGCCCGACTGGAGCGTGCTCACGCGCGGCTCCATCATCGTCGTCGTGGCCACGGACGCACCCTTGCTGCCGCACCAACTCCAGCGTCTGGCCGAGCGCGTGCCCCTCGGCATCGGGCGGCTGGGCGGGCTGGGCGAAAACAGCTCGGGCGACATCTTCGTGGCCTTCTCGACGGGCAACCCCGGCGCATGGCGCGCCGGCCAGGGCAAGCGCCTCGAAATGGTGCCCAATGCGGACATGAACGCGCTTTTCCAGGCGACGGTGGAGGCCACCGAGGAAGCCATCCTCAACGCGATGGTGGCCGCGAAAACCATGACGGGTCGCGACGGCCTGACCGTGCACGCCCTTCCGCACGCGCGCCTGCAAGCGGTGCTGGAAAAGTACGGGCGGCGCGTAGACCCCAGCCGCCTGCCCCGCGTGGCGGACGTGCCCGCCGAGGTGCTGGCGCGCTACGCGGGCCTCTACCGCATCGAGGCGGCGAACCTGGAACGGCGCCTCTACGTCGAGAACGGGATGCTTTTCTACAGCCGGGGCGAGAGCCGCAACCGGCTCGTCCCGCTCGCCGACGGCCGCCTGCTGATGCTGGGCGTGGGCGACGAGGTGACGCTTGCCGAGCCCGAGCCCACCGCCGGGCCGCCCCGTCGCCTGCAACTGACCGTGGGCGGCGAGGTCGCCGACGTGCTGGAGCGCGTCGGGGCGCAGTAGCCCGCCCGAGAACGGGCTTGCCTTGTGCCGGCGGCGGGGGCGGGCTACACTGTCGGCTCACCTGCTGCCGATTTCTCATGGTACCCGCCCGCAACCTCTGGCCGGCGCTCCCGCTCGAAGCGTGGGCCGACACGTATGCCACGCTCCACCGCTGGACGCAGATCGTGGGCAAGGTGCGGCTGGCGCAGTCGCCGTGGATAAACCACTCGTGGCACGTGCCCCTCTACGTGACGGCGCGCGGGCTGACCACCTCGCCCATCCCCCATAGCCACCGCGTCTTCGAGATCGCTTTCGACTTCGTGGATCACCAGTTGCGCGTGCAGGCCAGCACCGGCGAGGGCCGAGCGCTCCCGCTGCGACCGCAGACGGTGGCGTCATTCTACGCCGAGGTGATGGAGACGCTGGCTGCCATGGATCTGCCGGTCGCCATCCATGCCGTTCCCAACGAACTGGAAGACGCCACGCCGTTTGCTGAAGACCACGTGCGCGCCTCTTACGACGCCGGCGCGGCGGCGCGCTTCTGGCAGGCGCTGGTGCAGGCGAGCCGGGTGTTCGGGGCGTTCCGTGCGGGATTCACGGGCAAGTGCAGCCCCATTCACTTTTTCTGGGGCAGCTTCGACCTCGCCGTGACGCGCTTTTCGGGCCGGCCCGCGCCGCCGCATCCGGGTGGCGTGCCCCACCTGCCGGACTGGGTGGCACGCGAGGCGTATTCGCACGAGGTGAGCAGTTGTGGCTTCTGGCCCGGTGGCGGCCCGCACCCGTTTCCGCTGTTTTATAGCTACGCCTACCCTGCGCCCGAAGGCTTCAGCACAGCCGCCATAGCACCCGCCGACGCCTTTTACAGCGCCGAACTGGGCGAGTGGGTACTGCCCTACGACGCCGTCCGCGAGGCCGCCGACCCGGACGCCCTGCTGACGGCGTTTCTCGAAAGCACCTACCGCGCTGCCGCCCGCCTGGGCGATTGGGACAGGGCCGCGCTCGAAGCGCCGTCTCCGTGGCCGCCGCGCGGCTGATCTACGTCCTCAGCCCATCGGGTGGGTGCCCGTTTCGGGGAACGTGATGCCCTCGTAGATCTCGCTCATCACTAGGTCCGCGCCCAAGGCCAGCGGCAGCACGCCCGCGGCGTCCGGCTCGTAGAGCGTCCACCGGTCCCGTTCGTCGCGGCGGAAAGCCTCGATGGAGGGGCGCTCCTGCGCGATCAGCACGTACTCGCGCAGCGACGGCAGCCTCCGGTAGAAGCGAAACTTCTGGCCCCGGTCGTACAGCTCCGTCGAAGGCGACAGCACCTCGATGATCAGCACCGGGTTGGTCAGGTTCGTGCGCGCTTCGTCCGAAAACGTCGCCTCCCCACAAACCACCGACAGATCCGGGTAGGTAAACAGATCGGCTTCCTCGACGTGAACCCGCATAGCCTCCGAGTGCACCTTGCAACCACGTAATCTGGTTTTGAGAAACGCCAGCGTGTTCGTGATCAGCAGCGAATGCGTCTCCGTGCCACCCGCCATGGCGAAGACCTCGCCGCTATGAAACTCGTGCTTCTCGTCCTGGCGGCTTTCCCAGTCGAGGTATTCTTCCGGCGTCAGGGGGAGGCGGGGAGCGCGACCATGGTTGCGTGAGGTTGGGAGGGCATCGCCCTACTTTCGGGCACGACACCCCAACCGCTACTGCCATGCCCCGCCTCGCGTTTCTCGCCCTCTTCTTCGCCGCCGCCTGCTCGACGGGTCTGCCAGGTGCCGGCGTGCTGGCTCCGCCCGACGCGCCCGTGGCGCTCGACACCCTCGATACCGGCACCGACGCCCTCCTCGTGAGTGTGGACGCCGCGCCAGGCGTGGTGTGGACGGCGGGCACAGCCGGCACCTGGGGCCGCTCCCTCGACGGCGGCAGGTCGTGGACGATGGGCACGGTGCCCGGCGCGGATACGCTCCAGTTCCGCGACGTGGAGGCGTTTTCCAGGGACGAAGCCGTTTTGCTCAGCATCGGCAACGGCGCGGCCAGCCGCATCTACACCACAGCCGACGGCGGCAGGACGTGGGCCCTGCGCTGGACGAACCCGGAGCCGGAAGCCTTTTACGACTGCATGGCCTTTTTCAGCCGGCAGCAGGGCTTCGCCTTTTCCGATGCCGTGGGCACGCGCCTGCCACTCATCGAGACGCGCGACGGCGGTAGGACGTGGACGGCGGTAGACCGCACGCGCGTCCCGGCGGCGCGGCCCGGCGAAGGGGGATATGCCTCGTCCGGCACGTGCGCCGTGGCAGACGGTAGCCGCGCGTGGATCGTCACCAACGGCGGCGATGGCCCCGACCGCGTGCTGCGTACCGAAAACCGGGGAAGGTCGTGGCAGGCCGTCGAGACGCCCATCGGATCGGACGACGGCGGGCGCGGGCTGGCGACGCTGGCGGTGGGGCAGACGATGCTGCGCGCCGCAGTGCTCGGAGCCATCGAAAACACGACCCTCCTGCGCTCAGACGACGGCGGCGCGACGTGGCGGCGCGACGGCAAGACGGAAGTGGATCAGGTGTATGGACTGGCGGCTGTGCCTGTTCTTAAAGACGCCGACGCCTGGGTGGCCGTCGGGCCGGGCGGACTGGACGTGCAGCGGCAGGGTGGAAGCTGGCAGCACCTGACGGACACCGTGTTCTGGGGCGTGGTCGCCACAGGCCCGCGCACTGCCGTGGCCGTCGGGCGGGGCGGCAAGGTAGGCCTCGTCACGTTCTGAATAGGGCGGCGGGCAACCAGTGAAGGGGTTGCGCAAGACGCAGCAGCCTTCGGCATGCGCAGGGCAGGCTGGTGAGCGTGTCGTGGCACGTCCCTGCGGGGATGCGCTCGCTGGAGTCCATTTCCCCCTTTCTCCCGACCCGTGAAGCTGTTGTCTGCTGCGGCGTGAAAAGCGATTTCGTGATACATCGGTGAAGGGGGGGCAGGCACGAAATGGATACGTTCTGGACGGTATGGCCTGCTGCGCAGCGGGCTATCTTCGTCCGCCTTTGCCGTCTCGGATCACCCATCCCTTTCTGATGCCCCGTCTGTTTCTACTCCTGGCCGGTCTTCTGCTGGCTTCCACGGCCGCCGCGCAGTCCGAACTGGACGTGACCCTGCTCAACCTCTACACGCGGCAGCCCTTGCCCGGCCTGTCCGTGCGCGTCGAGAACGCGGCCATCGGCTTCGAGAAGATGGGCCAGACCGACGCCAACGGGCGCGTCCGGTTCAGCGGCCTCTCGACGGCCGGGCGCTATACCGTCGTCGTGCCCGAATCGGAAGGGTTCTACGCCCAGACGGCCAGCGGCCTGGGCCTGCGCGCCAACAGCACGCGCGCCGTTGTGCTTCAGATGATTCCCCTGACGACGGTAGACCTGGAAGGCGTAGAGGTAAGCGCCAGCCGCTTTGCCGAACTCAACCGCACCAACGCCGAGGTAAGCGCCACCCTCACGCCGCGCGAAATTCAGGACCTGCCCGTCGAGGGGCGCGACCTGACGCGGGCGCTCTACCGCCTGCCGGGCGTGACGCAGGCGACGGGGTTTTATCCCGAGGCGCCCAACGTCAGCGTGAATGGCGCCAACAGCCTGTTCGTCAATTACCTCATTGATGGGCTCGACAACAACGACCAGTTTCTGGGCGGCCAGCGCTTTGCCGTGCCCCTGGGCTTCGTGCAGGACGTGACGGTGCTCACCAACAACTTCTCGACCGAGTTCGGGCGCACGGGCAACGGCGTTTTCAACGTGACGACGAAATCGGGCTCCAACGAGGTCACGGGCGAGGCGTTTTACCTGACGCGTCCCGGCCCCGCCCTCGACGGCGACGCGCAGTACACGCAGCGCGACCTGCTGGGCAACCCCGTCAAGAATGGCTTTGCGCGCCACCAACTGGGCGTCGGGCTGGGCGGGCCGCTGCGCAAAGACCAGACGTTCTACTACGTCAACGTCGAGCAGACCTTCGACGTGAAGGACAACCTGCTCAGCGTGCCCCAACTGGGCCTGAACGAAACGGTGCGCGGCACCAACCGCTTTACCTACGCCTCGGCGCGCGTGGATCACCGATGGTCGTCGGCGCTGCGGTCGGCACTGCGCGTCAACGTAGGCGCGGTCGAGAACGAGCGTCAGGGTGGTGGCCTGGAAGGCGGCGTCCAGTTCCCCTCGGCGGCCAGCACGCAGGTGCGCAACAGCATCAACGCGGCCTTCACGAACACCTTCAACCGGGGGCGGCTGCTCGTCGAGAGCAACTACCTCTATGGACGGATGCGCTGGAACTACGCCCGCGCCGAGGCCGAAAACCGCGCCCAAGTCGTCGTGCTCGGTCCGACGGAAGAAACCGTCGCCATTCTGGGTCACCCCGGCTACGCCTTCGACAGCCACCAGCATTCTTTTCAGACGCAGCAGAAGGTGACCTTCGAGGCCGGGCGGCACCGCCTCAAGGCGGGCGTGGACGTGCTCGCCACCGACCACCAGCTCTACGGCGGCGGCAACGGCAGCGGCAACTACACCGTCAAGCTCACCCAGACGCAACTTGCCGGGATCAGCGGCCGGGGCGACCGGCTGGACGTAACCGACCTGCCCACCGACGCCCAGGTGCTCAACTACAGCGTCGAGCTTCAGCCGGGCAGCTACGGCGTCTGGCAGAACCTCTACGCCGTGTACGTCGAGGACGCCTTCGAGCCCGCGCCGGGCCTCACGCTCACGCTCGGCCTGCGCTACGACTACGACAACCTCTCGAAGGGCGGGGCCCGCACGGGCGACCTGGACAACGTCGCGCCGCGCTTCTCTTTCAACTATGGGCTCGACGAGCGCAGCGTGGTGCGCGGCGGCTACGGCATGTTCTACGACAAAATCGTCTATGCCATCTACTCGGATGCGCTCCAGCAGAACTCGACCGGCGCGGGCTTTCGGAGCCAGCTGCAGCAGCTCGTCGCACAGGGCATCCTGCCCGCCGACACCGACTTGGACCGCGTCACGTTCAACGGCAACCTGAGCGCTGACTTCGGGCCGGGCAGCGGTGTCACGTACCTCAATGGCCCTACGCCCGCGCAGGTGCAGGCGCAGCGCGAAACCGTGTTTTCCAACGAGCGCCGCATTCTCAACCCGGAGGGGTACGAAAACCCGCTCACGCACCAGTTCTCGCTCGGCTACCAGCGCCAGCTCGACAGCCGGACGCTTTTCTACGCCGACCTCGTCC
>CBDUBO010000131.1:0-6555 GCA_965365405.1 uncultured Rhodothermales bacterium
CCATCACGCCGATAAGGCCGAGGGCGATGGTGACGGCGGTTTCGGCAAAGTCGAGCGCGGCCTGCGAGATGGCTTGCAGCTTGACGAAGCGCACGCGTCCAAAGGTCACCGTCGCCGCCGCGAGCGTGTCGCCCGGCGCGGCCTGTACCGCTGCCAGCCCCCGGAGGTCGTTGTCCCGCGACGAGGTGATGTCCCGAATCGTCGTGAGCGGTTCGGGCAAGTCGGAGCCCTCGGCAAAGCGAAGCTGTCGGCCCTCACGCGTCTGCACGAGCGTGCCCGCGTAGGTCGGGTCGGCGGCGACGGGCTGGCCGTAAAAGGCGCGGAGCGCGGCGCTGTCGAGCCGTACCTCGACGGCCACACGCCGTGCCTCGGGGCTGTAGCCCTCCGGGAAAACGAGCGTGACGGGGAGGGGGCGCTCGTTGCGGTACGTGTCGCGCGCCAGGTCGCGCACGTCGGCAATGAGGGCGAAGACGAGGCTGAAGACGATGAGTCCGGCCCAGATGTAGTTGAGCATGGCAACGAGATGGAGACGCCGTGAAGCGGGCTGAACATACGGCGGCAGCGGCGTGTAGGCAGCGCCTCGCCACACCATGACTGATGGAAACGCCTGCTCCCACCCGCGCCCCTTCTGGCCCTCGTCAACACGCCCACGTCGAAAGGCTACGCCGCATCACGCGGTGGATGGACGAGGCCGTGGGGGTGCCTGGGACGCGCGTGCGGCTGGGCTTGGACGGACTCTTGGGCCTGCTCGCGCCTGGGGCGGGCGATGCCGTAGGCGGGGCCGTGTCGGTCTATGCGATGTACGCGGCGGCGCGGCTGGGGGCGGGGCCCGCCGTGCTACTGCGCATGGCGCTCAACGTAGGGCTCGACGCGCTCGTGGGCATCGTACCGCTGCTGGGCGATCTGTTCGACTTCGCCTTCAAGGCCAACCGCCGCAACCTGCGTCTGCTCGAATCCTACGTCGAGGCGCCGCAGCAGACGCGCCGCAAGAGCCGGGTGGCCGTCTGGCTCACGTTTGCCGCCCTCGTGCTGGTGCTCGTCGGCTTTCTCGCGGCCCTCGTGTGGCTGCTGAAACTCCTCGTCGGCGGACTGGGCGCGCTCACGTGAAAACGCCTGGCGGCGCGTTGCGCAGCACGGTGTACGCCACCACCAGCGCTACGAGGCCCCACACCCAGCGGGCGCGCAAGTAGCCCCCTGCCGGTCGGCGAGGGGGGCGGGCCGTGGCGACGGCGGTCAGTACGAGGGCCACAGGCAGCAGCACGTTGTGCGAAAAGGCCCCTGCCACGTCGCCGTGCAGCAGGGCGTGCAGGGCCCGCTGCGCGCCACATCCCGGACACAGCAAGCCCGTCAGCGCCCGGATGGGGCAGCGCGGGAAGAACCCTGCCGCTGCGGGGTCGAAGGCGGCGTAGGCAGCAAGTGCCAGCATGAGCGCGGCAGCGGCTACCCATCGGCGACGCCCGGGAGGCAAGGGCGCGAGCAGGTTCGGGCGTGGATTCATGCGACGCAAGATGCAGGCGCGGGAGGCAGACGAGCAAGGGAGAGACGTTTCACTGCCCGACTTCAGTCGATGGAAAAGAGCAGCGCGGAGGCGACTGTCCGCGGCGTATTGGGCCGCGCACTTTTCGGGGGTCGCACACCGGTCTATATTGCGAACGCCTGGTGAAGAACACCCACTTTTGCCCCTCGCTTCATGATGCCATCACCCCGCGTTTCGCCCTTTCCGCCGCGCCTTGCCCTTTCCGTCGGACTCGGCATGCTGTTGACGATGGCCACTTGGTTGGGGTGCGCCGATGCCACCGTGCCCACCACACCAGCTCCGGTCGCCACGCCTGCCGGCGAATGGCAGGTGCTGTTCGATGGGACGAGTCTGGCAGCGTGGAAAGGCTACGGCCGCGAGGACGTGCCGGGGGGCTGGCGCATCGAAAACGGCCTGCTGCACTTCGCGCCCGGAACAGAAGGCGGCGACCTGGTGACGCGCGAATCGTACGGCAGCTTTGAACTGGAGATGGAATGGCGCATCGCGCCGTGCGGCAACAGCGGCATCTTCTACTGGGGAGCCGAGGGCGGCGACGGCATCTGGCAGAACGCCCCGGAGATGCAGGTGCTCGACGACGCCTGCCACCCGGACAACCGCTATCCGTCGCACCGCGCCGGCTCCAATTACGATCTCTACATGGCTACACCTGGCGTAGTGCGCCCCGGCGGCGAGTGGAACCAGGTGCGGATCGTGGCGCGGGGCCCCGTCGTGGAGCACTGGCTCAACGGGCAGAAAGTCGTTGAATACACCCACGGCAGCGACGACTGGAAGGCGCGGCGGGCGGTGAGCAAGTTCCGCAGCTTTCCCGACTACGGCGCCCATACGTCCGGCATCGTCGGCCTGCAGGATCATGGCGACCCGGTCTGGTATCGCAACATTCGCATCCGGCGGCTGGGGTAGCGCGCCTGCAAGTCTTCTCTCACGCTATTCCCTTTCCGCCATGTTCAGTCCCATCAACCGCCGCCAGGCGCTCCACCGCGTTGGCCTGCTGCTGGGCGGTGCCGTTTCGGCCTCTACCGTGTCCGCCCTGCTCGGCGGCTGTACGGTGCGCAAAGCCGGAGACGAGGCCTACGCCTTCGCCACGCTCGACGCCGATCAGCAGGCGCTCGTGGGGCGCCTGGTGGACCTCGTCCTGCCCGAGACAGACACGCCCGGAGCTCGTGCCGCCGGTGCACACGAGTTCATCGACAAGCTGCTCACGGACTGGATGCCAGAGGCCGACAAGGCGCGCTTTCTGGCGGGTCTGGCAGACGTCGAACAGCGGGCGCAGCAGACCCACAGCCGCGCTTTTCTCGACCTGAGCGACGCCGACCAGAACGCCCTGCTGGCGCGCCTGGATGCCGAGGCGTACGCGCCCCAGCCCACACCACCGCCCGGCGAGGCGGAGGACGAGGCCGTGGAACGTGCCCAGAGCGGCACCAATGCGATGGAGGAATCCGAAGAACGCGAGACGGGCACGCCGGACGAGGCGGGTAGCGGCGAGCGCGGCGGCGACCCTAACGCCCGTCCCCCGGCTCCGCCGCGTGTGGAAGGGCCGCCCTTTTTCCGCACGCTCAAAGAACTCACCCTCGCCGGCTACTACACCTCCGAAATCGGCGCGACGCAGGAATTGCAGTGGCAAGCCGCTCCGGGCGAGTACCGAGCCGACGTTCCCCTTTCTGAAGTTGGCCGCGCCTGGGCCTGACACGACATCCTTATGCAGCACGACCACAGCGCCCAGACGCGCCCCGCGAGCACCGATTCCACCGCCGGCGCCGCACCCCACATCAGCAGCACCGACGTGTTCGACGCCATCGTCGTCGGCTCCGGCATATCGGGCGGGTGGGCGGCCAAAGAGCTGACCGAAAAAGGCTTGCGCACCCTCGTGCTCGAACGCGGCGGACCGACGATTCACGGCGAGAGCTACGTGACCGAGCACAAGGCCCCATGGCAGATGGAATTCCGGGGGCGCGGAGACCGCAAGGCGTGGGCCGAAAACAAGCCCATGCAGAGCAAGGCCGGCCCGCTCAACGAGTACACCGACCACTGGTACGTCAACGACAAAGAGAACCCGTACACGCTGGGACGCGACAATTTTCTGTGGGTACGCGGCCACCACGTCGGCGGGCGCTCCATCATGTGGGGGCGGCAGTGCTACCGCTGGAGCGAACTCGACTTCGAGGCCAATGCCCGCGAAGGCATCGAAGTGGACTGGCCCATCCGCTACGCCGACATCGCGCCGTGGTACAGCTACGCCGAAAGGCACGCCGGCATCAGCGGCGAGGCGCTGGGGTTGCCCCACCTGCCCGACGGTGAGTTTCTGCCGCCCATGCAGCAGAACGCCGTCGAAAAGCACGTGCGCGCGGGCATCGAGAAGCACTTTCCGGGCCGCACGATGACCATCGGGCGGGCCGCCGTGCTGACGCAGAACCACAAGGGCCGCGCGGCCTGCCACTACTGCGGCCCCTGCGACCGGGGCTGCTCGACGGGCTCGTACTTTTCCAGCCTGTCTTCCACGCTTCCTGCCGCCGAAGCAACGGGCCGGATGGTGCTGCGCCCCAACTCCATCGTCCACAGCCTGATGTACGACGAGACGGGCGACCGCGTAACGGGCGTGCGCGTCATTGACCGCGAGACGAAAGAGGCGATGGAGTTCAGGGGCAAACTGGTGTTTCTGTGCGCCTCCGCGCTCGGCTCCACGCAGATTCTGCTCAACACCAAGACGCCGCGCTTTCCCAACGGGCTGGCCAACGGCAGCGGCGCGCTGGGGCACTACATCATGGATCACCACTTCAAGGTGGGGGCCGTGGCCGACGTGGACGGCTTTGAGGATCGCTACTTCTCCGGCAACCGCCCCAACGGCATCTACATCCCGCGCTTCCGCAACCTCGACGCCCGCACCCGCCACGCCGACTTCGTGCGGGGCTACGGCTACCAGGGCGGCGCGTACCGCGAGGGCTGGGGGCGCGGCGCAAACGCGCCTGGCTTCGGGGCCGACCTCAAAAACAGCCTGCGCCAGCCCGGCCAGTGGAAGATGTTTTTGATCGCCTTTGGCGAAGTGCTGCCCCAGCACGACAACTTCTGCGAACTCGACCCCGACGTAACCGACGCCTGGGGCATTCCCGCGCTCAAGATCCACGCCTCGCTGGGCCCCAACGAAGAAGCCATGCGCCGCGACATGGCCGAGGCCGGGGCCGAGATGCTCGAAGCCGCAGGTGGGCGCAACGTCACCACGTTCAGCAACGAGTACGCGCTGGGCGAGGGCATCCACGAGATGGGCACGGCCCGCATGGGCCGCGATCCGCGGACGAGCGTCCTCAACGGCTGGGGACAGGCCCACGAAGTGCCCAACCTGTTCGTCACCGACGGCGCGTGCATGACGAGCGCGTCGTGCGTCAACCCGTCCATCACCTACATGGCCCTCACCGCCCGCGCCGTGGACTACGCCGTGGGCCAGATGAAGCGGGGCGACCTGCGGGTGTAGCCGCCCTTTTCCTGTCCACTCTTTTTACCGCGCCCATGCTCCGCCGAACGTTTCTGCAAGTCAGCGCCGCCGCCGTGGGCGGTTTTGCCGCCATGCCCCACACCCTGCTGGGCGCACCTGCCGCCCCGCCCGCCGTGCCCGCCAGGCTGGGCGTGCAGCTCTACACCCTGCGCTCCATCTTCCCCAACGACTTCATCGGCGTGCTGGAGATGCTGCACCACTATGGGTACCGCGAGGTCGAGTTTGCCGGGCTGCACGAGCGCAGCGCCCGCGATGCGCGGCAGGTGCTCGACAGCGTCGGCCTCACAGCACCGTCGGCCCACGTGCCGCTCGAAGCGCTGCAAAACCAGTTCGACGCCACCGTCCAGATGGCGCAGACCATGGGGCACCAGTACGTGATCGTGCCGTGGCTGGCCGAAGACGCGCGCCGCTCGGTTGACGACTACCGCCGCGTGGCCGACCTCTTCAACACGCTGGGGCAGCGGCTGAAAGGGGCAGGCCTCCGGCTTGCCTATCACAACCACGACTTCGAGTTCGAGACGTTTGGCGGCGCCACGCCCGCCTACGACGTGCTGCTCCAGGAAACCGACCCGGCCCTCGTCTCCATGCAGATGGACCTGTTCTGGGCCGTCAAGGCAGGGCACGACCCCGTGGCGTATTTCGAGCGCTTTCCGGGCCGCTTCCCGCTCGTGCACGTCAAAGACCGCACGGCGGGGGGCGACATGGTGGACGTGGGGGCAGGCGTGATCGACTTTGCGCGCATCTTCGCCCACAGCGAGCAGGCCGGCATCCGGCACGCCATCGTCGAGCACGACAATCCGAAAGATCCGCTGGCGACCGTCGAGGCCAGCTACCGCCACCTGCAATCCATCAGAGGGCGCTGATGCGCCGCCGCGACGTGCTGCGCGCAGGCGCACTCACGGGCGCATCGGCGCTGCTGGCTCCGCTGGCGGCGGCAGTCACGCCGTTAGAAACCAGCGCAGGCGCGTTCACGCAATCCGTGTGCCGCTGGTGCTATTCGGGACTGAGCGTCGCGGCGCTGGCTCGTGCCGCAAAGGAGATGGGCCTGGCCTCCGTCGAGCTGCTCGACCCGGAGGAGTGGCCCGCTGTGCAGGCGATGGGGCTCACGTGCGCCATGCCCAACGCGCCGCGTCCGCCGGAGAGCGTGGCAGGTGGCAAGGGCTTTATCGAGTGGGGCTGGAATCGGGCGGAGCACCACGAGTGGCTGGTGCCCGCCTACCACGAACGCCTGCGTCTGGTGGCCGAGGCCGGACTGCCCAACCTCATCTGCTTTTCGGGCAACCGCGCCGGTCGCTCGGACGTGGAAGGGCTCGCGGATTGCGCCCGTGGACTGCGCCAGATCATGCCGCTGGCCGAACGCCTGGGCGTGACGGTTTGCATGGAACTGCTCAACTCGAAAGTGGACCACGCCGACTATCAGGCCGATCACACGCGCTGGGGCGCGGCCCTGGTGGAAGCCGTCGGCTCCAACCATTTCCGGCTGCTCTACGACATCTACCACATGCAGATCATGGAAGGCGACGTGATCCGCACC
>CBDUBO010000132.1:0-6550 GCA_965365405.1 uncultured Rhodothermales bacterium
TGGTGCTCAACTTTGCCGCCATTACCCTGACGATGGCCGCCTTCGCTGCCGCGCTCCTCATGTGCCTGACGGCGTTCTGGCCCAGCGTGGCCGCCCCCTTCGGCAGCGCCGCCGATGCCCTCGCGCGCCTGTTGGTGTGGATGGCTGAAAAGGGCGGCCAGCACCTGTCGTGGCTCGCCTACGAGGGCTATGTGACCAACGGGTGGTTTCTGGCCGCGCTTACCGGCGCTGTGCTGACGCTCGCGCTGTGGCCGTTCCGGCGCGTGCGCTTCAAAGTGCTGGCCCTTTCGGTTGCCCTCGCCGCAGCGGGTCTGTGGACGGGCATCGTGGCGGGGGCACATCGCCCGGCACTCGAGGTCGTCTTTTTCGACGTGGGACAGGGCGATGCCGCCCTCGTTTCCTTTCCCAACGGCAAGCACCTGCTCGTGGACGCCGGCCTGCGCGACGGCTTTTCCGATAGTGGCGTCAGGACGCTGCTGCCCCACCTGCGGCGCTCTGGCATCCAGAAGCTGGACGCAGTCGTCATTTCGCACCCGCACGCGGATCACCTGGGCGGACTGCCCACCCTGTTACAGCACCTCCCGGTGGATCGGGTGGTGACCAACGGCGAGGTTTTCAACTCCACCCTCTACGCCGAAACGCAGTTCTGGCTCGACACACTCGGCATCGCGCACCAGCCGGTCGTCGCTGGCGACACCCTCGCCCTCGATCCGTCTGTGGCCCTCCACGTGCTGGCACCGCGGGAAACGCTTGCGCAGCCGCCCAGCACCAACGACGCTTCCGTGGTGTTGCGGCTGGCCTACGGGCGCACCTCTTTCCTGTTCATGGGCGATGCCGAAGGGCCGTCCGAGGCGCACCTGGTGGCGCGGTACGACACGCTGCTGAAGAGCACCGTGGTCAAGGTGGGGCATCACGGCTCCCTCACGAGCAGTACGAGCGCCCTCATCACCCGCGTACAGCCCCAAAGGGCCGTGGTGAGCGTGGCCGCTGGCAACGTGTACCGCCTCCCGTCGGACACCGTGCTGGCCCGCTGGCGTGCTGCCGGTGCGGACGTACACCTCACGCGCGACAGCGGCGCGCTCTGGCTGCGCAGCGATGGGCAGCAGGTGCACGTCGTACGCTGGCAGCAGTAGCGCCCCGCGCTCAGTGGAACAGGAAGAGTGGCTTGTCGGCTTCTTTAAGCAGCGTCGCCGTCGTGGAGCCGAACGCCATCTGCCGCCACTTCGACACCGCGTGTGCGCCCATCGCAATCACGTCCGCCCCGGACTGCTGGGCGTGCTGCAAAATGAGCGGGGCCGCCTTGCCGTTGGAAGCCACCGCCGAAACGGGAAAGCCGTGGGCTTCGAGATACGTCTGCGCCTGCTGCAAGCGCAGTTCGGCCTCCGCCTTCTCGCCCTGGCCGTCGTACACAACGAACAGGCTTATGGCGACGGAGGGGCCGAAGGGCTTGAGCAGCCCGAAAGCGTGCATCGTGCGGGCCGCCGCTTCCGATCCATCGTAGGCCATGAGCACACGGTTTATGGGCCTGTACTCGCTGTGGACGGTCAGGACGGGGCTCGACGAATCTTTGACGACGTGGACGAGCGTTTCGGTGCGGTCTTCCGGGTGGCCGTAGAAAAAGTGCGGCTCCCGCCCCACCACGATCAGGTCGTGGCTCTTGGCGTCCTCGTTGATGCGGCGAAAGGGCACACCTTCTTCCACGGCATTGCGGTACTGCACGCCGCTCTGCGACATCGCTTCGTCGAATGCCTGGATGAGTTCGTGGGCCCTCGTTCGGGTTTCCTCGGTGAGCCGAGCCCGGAGCTTTTCGGCGTAGTAGAGGCTCCCGATGCCGCCGCCCCTCGCTCCCTCCGCAATGCCCTCGGTGTCCACCACGGCCAGTCCTGTAACGGTGGCGTCGTGCAGCCGGGCTATTTCGGTGGCGTACCGGGTGGCGACGGGGGTGTCGCTGTCCGGGTCGAGGGGAACGAGAATGCGCTTGATCATGGGTGTCCGGTGTTGAGTCACAAAAGTACAGGTTCGGGCGGGCGGACGCCAGATTAGCCACACGCTTCCTCTATGTCTCTCCTGCTCTCTTCTCTATATCCAATTTGTTTAAATAAAAAAGTAGAAGGGTTAATAGAGGCCGTGGATATGTGGACCGCGCAGTTATGAACAGCCGCATAGGTGCCTTGTGGACCATTCGGGCGGGTGGTCCACGTCCGGGTCCACACCGGCATCGCTACGGGGCTTGAGTTACAGGCTCCAATCAGGTGTGACGAAAGGGTTATCCACGTTT
This sequence comes from uncultured Rhodothermales bacterium, assembly GCA_965365405.1. Lineage (GTDB taxonomy): Bacteria > Bacteroidota > Rhodothermia > Rhodothermales > BA12 > CBDUCD01. The sequence goes on from CBDUBO010000132.1 coordinate 2,279, forward strand.
CCACACCTGTCCACAGGGAAACAGGTCTGTTACAATCCAAACGGTCCACACCTGTCCACACCGTGGACAACACGGGGGGAAATGTGGACCGGCAGGGGTCTTTCCACAGACCCTCCGTGCTGCCTTCCGGGTCCACAATCCACCCCCCGCTTTATCCACACCCTTTCCACCTCGTGGATAAACATATGCGCGCCCAGAGGGATGAAAGCGAAATCGCCCCCTGGAGCGCTCAGGTGCCGTTTATCTCCGTCCGGACATGTGCACGTCTTTATCCACAGCGCGGAAAACGTGTGGACAACCCGGCAAAAGGGCCTAAATGCGCCGCAAACGCACTCCCGCACGGCGAAGTGCGCCTTCCAGGTCAAGCTGGTTTGCCCAGCAGACTGAACATCCGCTGCTTGTATTCCTCGACGCCGGGCTGGTCGAAGGGGTTGACGCCCAGCAGGTAACCACTCACCCCGACCGCGTGCTCGAAGAAGTAGATGGCCTGACCCAGCGTGTCGGGCGTGAGGCGGTCGAGCCAGATGGTGAGCGCGGGTACGCCGCCAGCCACGTGCGCCTGAAGGGTGCCCTCGTAGGCCTTCCGGTTTATTTCGGTCAGGCTTTTACCTACCAGGTAGTCGAGTTCGTCCAGGTTGGTCTCGGCAGGTGGGGCCTGGAGCGCGCCGCCGTCCTGTTCGAGCATCAGAAACGTCTCGACGAGGGTGCGCTGCCCCTGCTGCACGTACTGGCCGAGCGAGTGCAGATCGGTGGAGTACTGGACGCCGACGGGGAAAAGGCCCTTGCCTTCTTTGCCCTCGCTCTCGCCATAAAGCTGCTGCCACCACGCTCCCATACCATTCAGGCGCGGCTCCAGCACGGCCAGTAGCTCGACCTTTTTGCCCGCGTCGAGCAGGAGTTTGCGGACGGCGGCGTAGTCGAGCGCCGGGTTGTCGGCGGCCTGCTGGTACTGGCGGCACAGCCCGGCCGCGCCGTAGAACAGTCCGCGAATGTCTATGCCTGCCACGGCAATGGGTAAGAGGCCCACTGGCGTGAGAACCGAAAACCGGCCCCCCACGTCGGGCGGGATCTCGTACTTCTTGTAGCCGCGCTCCTTGCGCAGCGTTTCCAGCGCCCCTTTCTGCGGATCAGTGGTGGCGATGATGCGGCGGTCGGCGTCGCTGAAGGTTTTCTCCATCCAGCCGCGCAGCACGCGAAAGGCCAGCGCGGGTTCGAGCGTCGTGCCGCTTTTGGAGATGACGTTCAGAAAGACCGACTTGCCCTCCAGGTGCTTCACGAGCGCGCTCAGATACGCACCGCTCATGTGGTGCCCGGCAAATACGATTTCGGGTCCGCTCTGCCCGAAGTAGGGCGAAAGCGCCTCGATGACGGCCTTGGCACCCAGGTACGACCCACCGATGCCAATGCACACGAACACGTCGGCCTCGTCCCGGATGCGGGCCGCCGTGGAGGCCACGTCTTCGAGCAGTGCGTCGTCGGGTTCGAGCAGCAGACGCCGCCAGCCCGTCGCGTCGCCGCCCGCGCCGGAGCCGGAGACGAGCGTCTGGTGTGCCTGCTCGGTCTGCGGGCGCAGCGCTTCGAGGGCACCGGGTTCGAGAAAGGACAGAGCAGGCTGGTAGTCGAGGCGAATCATGGAGGAAGAGGAATAGGGTGAAGGCGGAAAACGCCGCCCGACCCTCCGCGGTGCCGCTGCGGGTGTGGGCGTGCTGTTACAGCCGTGTCCGCAACCGCAAGGCCGCAGCGGTATCTTTGAGCCTGTTGCCTTGCGGCCCGTCCCGCTTCACTTATTCCACTGCACCCTCCCATGAAACACACGAACTTCTTTTCGCTGCTCTTGCTGGCCCTGCTCGCGCTCGGTGCCGCCGCGTGCCAGTCGTCCACACCGGAGCCGCCCGGTGCCGATTCGGCTTCGCTGCCGCCTACGGCCACTGCCCCGACTGCGCCCGCGGCCAAGCTCAACCTCAACACCGCCACGGGCGACGAATTCCGCACCATTCCCGGCGTGGGCGATCGCATGGTGCACGAGTTCGAAGAGTACCGCCCGTACGCGAGCATTCAGCAGTTCCGCAGGGAAATTGGCAAGTACGTGGACGAGGCGCAGGTTGCTGCCTACGAGCAGTACCTATTCGTCCCCATCCGCCCCGCCGACAGCGACGCCGAAACCATCCGGCAGATTCCAGGCGTGGACGAAACCGAAGCGGCCGAGTTGATTGCGGCACGCCCGTACGCCTCACGCGCGGCGTTTATCGAGCGGGCCGCCGCGTACGCCGATGCGGACACCACCGCGTGGGCGCGCTACGTAGAGGCGCTGTGACGGAAGACGCCGTGGCGCGCCGGCTGCGCCATGTGCTCCTGTGGGCGGCGGCGGCCATTTTTGTCGCCTCCGCCGCCGAACTGGTGCTCGTGGGGCACTACGAAGATCTGACGCAGCAGGTGCCGTTCGGGCTGTGCGGGGCAGGGCTGGTGGCCCTGCTGGCCCTGCGCTATGCCCCGCGGCCGGGCACGGTGAAAATGGTGCGCTGGATTATGGGAGCGGTGGCGCTGGGCGGTTTCCTGGGCCTCTACAAGCACGCTGCCGGCAACTGGGCTTTCGCCCGCGAGGTGCATCCGGGTGCCGCTTCGGGCACGCTGGTGTGGGATGCCCTCAGCGGCGGAAACCCGCTGTTCGCCCCCGGCATCCTGCTGCTGGCGGCCTTTCTCGCCGCCGCCGCCACCTGGGCGCACCCTTCTTTAGAACACACCACACGAACCGCTTCGGGGGATAGGCTGGATGGATAGTCTGCCCCCCGACGCCGTTCACCCGCTCACCCGAGAAGCGTGGCACGTGTGGCTGGAAGCCCACCACGCCCAGGCAAAAGGCGTGTGGCTCGTTTCCTACAAAAAGGCGACGGGCCAGCCGCGCATCCCGTATGGCGAGGCCGTAGAGGAGGCACTGTGCTTCGGCTGGGTGGACAGCACGCAGCGCACCCTCGACGAGAGGCGCTCCATGCTCTACTTCGCCCCGCGCAAAAAGGGCAGCGGCTGGTCGAAGCCGAACAAAGCGCGCATCGAAAAGCTGATGTCGGAGGGGCGGATGGCCCCGGCAGGGTACGCAAAGGTCGAAAGGGCCCAGGCAGACGGCTCGTGGGCACTTCTCGACAGCGTCGAGGCACTCGAAATCCCGGACGACCTGGCGCAGGCGTTTCTGGACTATCCTCTTGCCCGGCAGCACTTCGAGGCGTTTCCGCGCTCGGCCCGCCGCGGCATCCTGGAGTGGATCGTACAGGCGAAGCGCCCGGAGACGCGGGCGCGGCGCATCGCGGAAACCGCACGCCTGGCCGCAGATAACATCCGGGCCAACCAGTGGAAGCCGCGCTGAGCGGCCCGCAGCCCGCCCCTTTTCTCCCCAGGTCATGAGCCGTGCCTTTCTCAAAGACGACGCCGTCGAGGACGCCGTGATGGTGCCGCCCCGCGCGCCCTTGCCGCCGGACGCGCACAACTACGTGACGCCACGGGGGCTGGCACTGCTTCAGCAGGAGATGACCGCGCTTGAAGAGGAGCGCGCTCGGCTCGATACGCTGCCCGCCGACAGCAACGACCGCAAGCGCAAGCTCGCCTTCGTCAACGGCACCATGAAAGCGCTGAGCGCCCGTATTGCCAGCGCCCGCGTGGTCGCGCCCCAGGATCAGCCACAGGACGAGGTGCGCTTTGGCGCGGCGGTAACGCTGCGCTCGAAAAAGGGCGGCGAGCGACAGATGCAGATCGTCGGCGTGGATGAGTCCAGTCCGGCACAGGGACTGATTCCCTTCACGGCCCCGATCGCGCAGCAGCTCACGGGCAAAAAAGTGGGCGAAAGCGTAGGGCTTCCTGGCACACGCGGCGCCGAGCCGTGGGAGATCGTCGCCATCGTGTACTGAGCTTGAGCGGGGCTGCCGCGTCCGCCCGTGCGGCCGGCGGGCACAGAGCGGGCGGTACCGGGTTCAACGGCTGCTTTTTCCGGCTGCCTGTCTCGTTTATGCCTGCCTCCCTCACTTCCGACGCGCCCGCCACGCCCAACGGCGCGCACGCGGCGCCTGCTCATACGCCCGTTGCCTTCGAGCGCAACCCGGGCACGCCACTCGACCTCGACCTGGTGCAGCGCACGCGCATCAACCGCAGCGCCGTCGAGCGCCGGGCGGACACGCTGCCCAAGCGCCGAACGGTCAAGAAGGAGTGGCAGGCCGCGTGGCTCTTGCGCGCCATCACGTGCATGGACCTGACGACGCTCTCGGGCGACGACACGCCGGGCAACGT
>CBDUBO010000133.1:0-6516 GCA_965365405.1 uncultured Rhodothermales bacterium
CCGCCACGACGCGCTGGTCGAGCAGGGCGCTGCCGATGGGCAGACTGGCGGCGTGAAGGCGGCGCAGCGCTTCCGCGGCATCGAAATGGGAGGCCATCACGTCAGGCCCCAGGGCTGTCAGGCGCGGGTGCGCGGCCACCTCATCCGCCGCGAGCAGTTCTACCGTCGGGCCGTGGTAAAAGACGGCTGCGTGCCCATCCGTGACCAGCTTCAGGCGGACGTGCTTTTCATCTTTACGCAGCGCCATGCCGGGCGCGCCCACCTGCCACGAGCCGTACTGCGCCGCGTGCGTGTGGAGTGCCTCGCCGCCCGAAAGCCACAGCAGCAGGTGCTTGCCCCGTGTCTCGACCTGCGCCAGGTGCTGTCCGACGAGGCCGTTTGGGCGAGTGCCCCAGCGGCGCGGCATCTGCACGTGGCGGAGCGGCTCGCCCACGAGCGGCGCGAGGTTGCGCGCCCAGCGGATCACGGCGTGTCCTTCAGCCATCTTCTGAGACGTGCGCGTCCGGCCCGAAGCCAAGCGCGTCGAGAAAGAGGTTGAACACGGCGGGCGGCAGGTGTCCGCCCGAGGCGCGGTCGTGCCCGAAGCCGATGCGCCCGTTCCACGCGCCCAGCTCGACGGCGCGGAAGCGCTGCGGCAGGTTGAGGTCGCGCCGGTGCGTGCGCGCCGAGAAGGCGACGAGGCCAGGCAGATAGCCCGTGTTGGCAGCAATGGGCGCGTACCTGGGCAGCCGCCCGCGCCACTGCTGCGCCAGCAGCGGATGAATCTGGCAGGCCGAGTGGAGGCGCACGAGCGCGAACGGCTCCGTAGCCGAGAACAGCGGCGCGGCCTTGCGCGCTTCCTGCACGGCAGCGTTGACTTCGGCGCGGTAAGCCGCCAGTGCGGCGTCTTCGCGGAAGGCGCGTGGCCCGTCGGCCCTTTCGAGCAGCGCCAGCGGACGGGCCACATCGAAGGCCGAGGCGCGGCGCGCGGCGTTGGTGAGCGCCACGGCGTCTTTGAGGGCCGAGGCGGTGTAAGTTTTCTTGGCCTCGTCGAGCGCGGGCCACGCGGCCTTGTCGCCCAGGTCGCTGACGATGCCGACGGCAGCCACCCACAACCTGTCTTCCATCGCCGTGCTGGCGGCCAGCAAATCGTAGGCGAGCCACGCCGAGCATGGCAACGGCTCCAGACCGTAGCCTGTCAGGATGGTCGCCGCTGGTGGCAGGCCGGCGGGCTGGTGGTGGTCCACGTAGAGCGTGGGCACGCCCGGCAGCACCCCCTCGGCGTGCACACCCAGGTCGGTGACGACGAGCGCGTCGGGGTTCAGCGCCGCCAGCCGCGCGCGGGCTTCTTCCGAAAACGCAGATTCGCCGCGCCCGGAAGGGACGACCGCCACGCGGGTATAGCCCAGCCGCCCCAGCCCCTCACCCAGCAGGGCACCGGCGGCCAGCCCGTCGGCGTCGAAGTGGCAAAAGACGACGATCTTCTCGTCTGCCCGGCGGGCGGCGAGCCACTGGGCGAAGCGCGCCCGCAGGCCCGGCAGGGCGTCGGTGTAGGCCTGAGCGGGCATCAGGACGCCTCGGCCAGGCGGCGCACCGTTTCGAGCGTGTCGATCTCGGAAGGGGGCTTGTCCGGGCGCAGCCGCACGATGCGGGGGAAACGCAGCGCGAAGCCCCCCTTGTGGCGCGCCGACGGCTGCACGCGGTCGAACGTCACCTCCACGACCACGTCGGGCGCGACGGTGCGGACGCGCCCGTGGGCAAACTGCTGGAGGGTGTTGGCCTCGAAATGACGCGTCAGCCTTTCGAGCTCGGCGTCGGTGAGGCCGGAATAGGCCTTGCCCACGTTGAGGAGGGTATCGTCGTCCTCGGCGGCGCGCACGGCGAAGGTGAAGTCGGAGAGGAGCTTGTTGCGCTTGCCGCTGCCGCGCTCCACCGCCGTCACCACCACGTCGAGGGTCGCCATCGCCTTTTTGACCTTGAGCCAATCGCGCCCGCGCCGGCCTGGCTTGTAAGGCGAAAGCGGGTTTTTGACCATCAACCCCTCGTTGCCGCGCGCGCGCGCCGCGCTGAACGCCTCGTCGAGCCCCGCGGCGCCCTCCATCCACGCAACCGCGCTGCGGCGCACCTGCGCGCTGAAGGGCAGCCCATCCAGCAGCGCCTGCCGCCTTTCGTAAGGCCTGTCGAGCACCACCTGCCCGTCGAAGAAAAGCGTGTCGTAGACGACAAACGCCACGGGCACGCTTTCGAGCACGGCGGCAGCCACCTTTTTGCGGCCCAGCCGCTTCTGCAAATCCTGAAAAGGCCGGATGCTTTCACCCGCCACGGGCACGATCTCGCCGTCGAGGATGAGGCCGGCGGGCGCGACGGCGAGGAGTTGCGCCAGCGGTTCCACGAGGTCGGGAAAAGCGGGCGTGAGCGTGTCGAGTGTGCGCGAGAAGAGGGCCACGCGCACCCCGGCGTGCGCGACGCCGTGCAGCGTTTCTGCGCCTGGATCGGGGCCGACGTGGGCCTGGGCGCGGATGCCGTCGAACTTGTCCTCGACCGCCATACGCGGCGGCATCTGCCGGGCCACGTCGTCCGGGCCCTCCGCTGCTGTTGCCAGCATGAACCGGAGGGGGTGGAACAGGCGCATCTGCGCGCTTTCGAGCGTGCCGCGCCGCGCCAGCAGCGCCGTCTCGCCGATGTCGCCCGTGAGCAGGGTGGCACGCTGCACCGCGGCCAGCGGCACGCCGTAAAGGCGGCACAGGGCACTCTCGACGCCACTTTCGAGCAGTCCTACGCGCAGGTTGCCCGCCAGCAGGCGCACCAGGTAGCGGGCCTCGACGGGCGAGAGCGGCGCCAGGCGCTGCGCCACGGCGTCGGTGCGGGCGTGGAGGCCGCGCAGGGCAGCAAGGTGGGCGAAAAACGTTTCTGCCGCTTCCAGCGTGAGCGCCGACGGCGGACGGCACAGAGGCAGGGCCGCCTCAGCGGCCACGTCGCCCTCGTCGCCAAGCGCCACCAGGCGGGGCCGCAGGGCGTCCGGCTCCTGCCCTGTCGCCTGCCCGACGGCGCGCAGCAACACCGCCGTGCCCACGTTGACGCTGCGCTGATCGGAAAGCGAAAAGACGCGCCCGGAAGCAAAGCGGGCCGCCCGCATCAGGTCGGCGTCGTCGAGCGTGCCGAGGTACGCGGCCACAGCGTCGGCCTTGGCGTTGCGGGCGCTGGTGGCAGAGACGGCCTCGGCCACGCGGGCGAAGTGCACGAAAAGGTCAGACATGAGCGGTTTTTCCTGCTCTGGCTTCCACGTTCACGTCCTGGCACGTGGGGCAGAAATAGATGATGCGCTCTTTCTCCTCGCCATCGGGGCGGACGTGGGTGGCCTGGCGGAGCTGCCGGATGGGGGTGCCGCAGATGAGACACGGCAGGTTGGTGCGGCGGAAGACGTGGTGGCGGGCGTTCCAGGGGCGGGCCTCGCCGTAGCGCAGCGCGGGCTCGGACACCACGCGCGCCTGATCGGCGTCGGTGAGGGTGCGGCCTTCGTGGCGGTAGGCAAAGGCCGCCACGCGCGGAATCTCGCGCAGCAGGCACGTCCAGTCGGCTTCGGAGAGGTGGGAAACCGGCGTCCACGGGTCGAGCCGGCACGCAAAAAGCATCTCAGCGCGGAGGTAGTTGCCAATGCCGGAGACGCGCGTCTGGTCGAGCAGGGCCGCGCCGATGGGCGTGTCGCCTGCCTCCAGGAGCCGCTCCCGCGCTTCTTCGACGCGGAAGGCATCGGGGCCGCTGTACGGCAGCACGTCCGGCCCCAGCGCAGCCAGCATGGGCAGGTGCGCGTACGGATCGCCCTGCCCCACCGTGAAGATGGGGGCCGAGTAGAGCAGGGCCGCGGCGGTGTCCGTGACGAGCCGGGCGCGCTCGCGCCGGTCTTTCGCCACCACCTGCTCGCTGTCCGGAGCGACGATGTGCCAGCGTCCCCACATCATGAGGTGGCTGCTGAAGAAGAGGCCGCCCTCGACCTCGCCCACGAGTTGCTTGCCTTTGCTCCACACGCTCTGGACGCGCCGCCCTTCGAAAATGCCGGGGTGCGCGGCCAGCCACGCTTTTGCTTCGCGGGTACGGGCTTCTACCTGGCGGAGGCGTTGGCCACGCAGCGCCGCGTCCAGGAGGTCGGCGTGGCGGCGCACTTCGGGTCCTTCGGGCATGGCGGAGCGCGCTGGCGCTTAATTGGCGCGGGCGCGCAGGTAGAAGCGCGGGATGGCCACGCGGAAGCGCTCGCCGTCCACGCGCTGCATCAGGTAGGTGCCCTCCATCTCGCCTTCGAGCGTTTCGAGCACGACAAAGGAGTTGTAGGCGTACGTCTCGCCCGGCCCGATGATGGGCTGCTCGCCCACGACGCCCGAGCCCTCGACTTCGCGCAGCGACCCGCTCTTGTCCACGATGCGCCAGCGCCGGCGCAGCAGCTGCACTTCGCCATAGCCGCCGTTCTCGATTTCGACGTAGTAAGCGAACACGGCGCGGTGCGCCATCAGGTCGGACTGACCGTCCAGGTAAACGGGGCGCACCACCACGCGGATGCTTTCCGTTGTCGCGGCGAAGGAGACCATAGCGGCTGTAGCTTTGGGCTGCTCTACCTGTCCGCTTTCCGCCTTGTTCTGGCGAAAACCCGACGGAACAGGTGCTTCACCATCTCGCGCTCCTCATGCCCGACACCGCCCGCGTCCAGCCTGCCCACGCCCTCAGTGGCCGCCTGCTGCTGCCACCCGACAAAAGCATCGCCCAGCGGGCGGCCCTCTTTGCCGCGCTCGGCGAGGGCACGTCCTACCTCGTGGGCTACCCCGCCGCCGCCGACCCGCAGAGCACCCTTGCCTGCGTGCAGGCGCTCGGCATCCACGTGGCGGACGAAGGCGAACGCGGCTACCGCGTCGAGGGGCGCGGCCTCCACGGGCTGGCCGCCCCGGAGGGTGCCGTGGACTGCGGCAACTCCGGCACAGCCATGCGGCTGCTCGCCGGCATCCTCGCCGGGCAACCCTTTGGCACGACGCTCGTGGGCGACGATTCCCTCTCGCGCCGTCCCATGCTGCGCGTCATCCGCCCCCTCGCCGAAATGGGCGCGCTTATCGAGAGCACGGATGGCCACGCGCCGCTCAGCATCGTGGGCGGGCAGGCGCTGCGCGGCCTGACCTACCGGCTGCCTGTCGCCTCGGCGCAGGTGAAGACGTGCGTGCTGCTGGCAGGCCACTTCGCCGAGGGCACGACGACGGTGGTCGAGACGACGCCCACGCGCGACCACACCGAGCGGATGCTGGGGCTGAGCACGCTCGAAGTGGACGGGGCGCGCCACGTCACCGTGACGGGCGGCCAGCCCATCGCGGCGCGCACGTGGACGATTCCGCGCGACTTCTCGGCGGCGGCGTTTTTCCTCGTCGCGGGCAGCATCGTCGCCGAGGGCGAGGTGGTGCTGCCCGGCGTGGGCCTCAACCCCAGCCGCGCCGCCCTGCTCGACGTGCTCCGGGCCATGGGTGCCGACATCCGCGTCGAGAACGAGCGCACGCGCGGCGGCGAGCCCATCGCCGACCTGACCGTCCGCCCGGCCAGGCTGCACGGCGTCACCGTCGAAGGGGCCACCGTCGCCAACCTCATCGACGAGATTCCCGTGCTGGCCGTCGCCGGGGCGTGCGCCGAGGGCACCCTCACCGTGCGCGACGCTGCCGAGTTGCGGGTCAAGGAAACCGACCGCATCAGCGCCATCACCGGCAACCTCACAAAGCTGGGGGCCGACATCGAAGCGTTCGAGGACGGCTTCCGCATAATGGGCGGGCGGACGCTCACCGGCACCACGGTGGACGCCTACCACGACCACCGCATCGCGATGGCGATGGGCGTGGCCGGCCTCGTCGCCAAGGGCGAAACCACCATCGAAGGCGCGTCGAGCGCGGCAGTGTCGTTTCCTGGCTTCTGGGAGGCGCTCGCGTCGCTGGGGGGATGAGGGAAGGGCAATGGGCAATGGGCACCGGAGCAATGCATTGCGCCCTTACGACCTCAGCCACATCCCCATTGCCCATTGCCGAATTGCCCATTGATCATTCCCGCCCCCTGTCCCGTACCCCTTTATTACAGCAACCATCGCCCGCAGCGCCGATCTTTGGGATTCCGTCGCCCCGTAGTACTTCGGTCTGCTCCCACGTTGGAACCCCGCACCCCGCCCCCTTCGGCAACGGACGCCTCGCGCCCGACCCCCGATTCTGATCAGAACACCAACGGCACGCCCCCTGCTGAGGAAACCGCGCAGCCGGGCGGCGCGGCGCGTGTGCTGCGTGGGCTGCTCAAAGGTCTCGGCGTCCTGCTCCTCGTCGTCGTGGGGCTCGTCGTGCTACTGTTGCTGGCGCTCCAGACGCGCCCCGGTGCCGAGCGCGCCCTGGCCGCCATTCTGCGCGTGGCCAATCCCTACGAAAACGCCTCGCTGAGCGTGGGCGAGGTACGGGGTAACTGGATCTCCAACCTGAGCCTCTACGACGTGCGCCTGACGCGCGAGGACGGCACGCCGATGGCCATCATCGACAC
>CBDUBO010000134.1:0-6506 GCA_965365405.1 uncultured Rhodothermales bacterium
CAGGGTGCGGGCAAAGGTGCGCCCGGCCATCCGCATCATGGCGAGTCGCTGCTGCTGGAGCTACCGGTGCGCAGGTTGAGGTCGAGGAGGGAATCTACCCACAGGCCCTCGCTCTCGATGCGGGCGCGCCCGCCGCTCCAGGTGAAGTTGAAAAGCGTCAGCAGGCCCGCCACTTGGAAGCCGTCGGCGCGAAGGAGCGCCAGGGCGCGCGAGGCGCTGCGGCCCGAGTTGAGGATGTCGTCGAGCAGGACGACGGGCTGGCGGCGATCCACGGGGCCCTCCACCATGCGGCGGCGTCCGTGGGGCTTACGGTGCTCGCGCAGGAGCCCGCCCTTGAAAGGCGTCGGGCCGGGTTCGGACAGCACGGAGCAGACCATCGCGTATGCGCCGAAGCCGAAGCCGATCACCTGCCGGATGTCGCGCCCGCGCAGGCGCTCGGCGAGCACGTGGCCGACCTCGCGGAACATGGTGCCGTCCAGCATGGGCAGGCGCGTGTCGAGCAGCCACCCGATGGGCTGGCCGCGCGGGTCGGTAATGTGCTCCTGCTCGCGCCGGACGAGGGCCTGGTCGTAGAGGCGACGGCCCAGGTGCACGAGGTCGGCGTAGGTTTCTGGTGAGAACGTCCCGGTTTCCATAGTCAACAGCAGTCGCCCGGAACGTATCGCCCGGCGCAGAACCGCCCTTACCCGGCGCGTACGCTTCCGTTCCTCTGGCGGGCGCCGCTCAGCGCCCCTGTCCGGGCCGGGGCTGGCCCCGGTGGCAGGTGCCGCAATTGACCGTCGGCTGATCGCCGCGCAGGCCCTCGATGGCAGTGAGCCGCTCCTGGATGCCGCGCGTCATCCGCACCATCTCGCGGGCGACGTGTTTGGTGACCGAGTCTTCGGCGGCCCAGTTTCCTGCCACGTGGCAGTGCGTACACGAGACGCCCAGCGAACGGCTGAAGCCGCCGTTCATGATGCGGACGAACCGCCCCGCAGGCACGTCGGCGAAAAGCTCGACGTGCCTAAACACCTCGCCGGCAGGCTCTTCCTCGCGCCCGGCGATCTGCCGCATCACCTCTTCGACGTAGCGCGCCCGCTCGGCATCGAGCGAATCGGCCGGGACAGTGGCCGGTGCCGGCGCGGTGGGCGCGTGTAGCCAGAACGCTGCCGCGGGCAGCAGCAAGGCAAAGAGGGAAACGCTCCAGCGGATCATAGCAGAAGCTGGTAAGGTGAACGCTACCCGTACGGTACACCGCGGCCCGGCAAAGGTCAAGCACGCCGCCGGGCCCCGTTTTCACCTCTGCTTTTTTCAGCCTCCAATGGGTACTCCTTTTCGCGTCGGCATCGTCGGATACGGCGGTTTCGGGCAGTTTTTGCACAGCGCCTGGGGCGCGCTGCCCGCCGTCGAGGTCGTGGCCGTGGCGGATGCAGTAGCCCCGCTGCCCGACGCGCTGCGCACCTACCGCGACGCGGGGGCCCTGCTGGCCGACCCGGACGTGGACCTGGTGTCTATCTGCACGCCGCCCGCCACCCATGCCGACCTGGCGTGCCGGGCGCTGGCTGCCGGAAAACACGTACTCATCGAAAAACCACTGGCCACGACTCGGGCCGACGCCGACCGGATCTTGGAAGCGCAGCGTGTTTCGGGAAAAGTCGCCGGGGTCAACTATGTGCTGCGCTATACGCCGGTCGTCGAGTGGATCATCGCGGCCAGCCGGGTGGGCACGTTCGGGCCGCTGCGGCGCGCCACCGTCGAGAACATCGCGCAGGACGAGGCCCTGCCGCCCGGCCACTGGTTCTGGGACAGGGCACAATCGGGGGGCATCCTCGTCGAGCACGCCGTGCATTTTATCGACCTCATCGGCCAGTGCGCGCCGGGAGAAGCGACAGCGGTGCGGGGCACGGTGCTGCGCCGCGCCGACGGCCGGGCCGACCGCATGGCGCTCGAAGCGCGCTACGGCGACGCGTTGCTGACGCACCAGTACCACGCCTTCACCCGCCCACGCGTGTTCGAGCAGACGCGGCTGTACTTCGGCTTCGAAACGCTCGACCTGCACGTCGAAGGTTGGATTCCGCTGCACGGTACCGCACGGGCGCTCGTCACAAGTGAGGCGCGTGCGTGCCTGGAAACGCTGCCGGGCTGGCAAGAGACGGCGTGCAGGGAAGCCGAGGGAACGGCGGGGCGGCTGCTTGTCGAGGGCCGCTTTGCCGCGCCGCAGAGTAAAGACGCCATATACCGCGCGGGGGTGCAGCAGGCATTGCTGGACGTGATTGCCGCCACCCAGAACGCGGACCACCGGCCCCGCGTGGGGCTGGGCGATGCGCGGCAGAGCCTGGAGGTCGCGCTGCGGGCGACGGAAGCGGCGTAACGTTTACGTTGCACAGAGGGCCTTCCTCTTGCCTTGACATTCGGAAGCGCTTCCCCTAAGATCGAACGTTCAATCGAAACGTTTCGATATCCCTTTGGAGCCCAGTCAGACCAAGCGCATCTCGATCCGCGACGTGGCCCGCGAAGCCGGTGTCGCCATCTCCACCGTCTCGCTCGTCATGAACGGCAAGGCGAATGTGGCTGAGGAGACGCGGGCGCGCGTAGCGGGTGCTGCCGAGAAGTTGGGCTACCAGCCGTCGCGGCAGGCACGGCGGCTCGTGCAGTGCGACACGGGCAACGTGGGCTTCGTGCTGCGTGAGGATCACTTTACGCGCAGCGAGCCTTTCTACACCGGCATCTTCCTGGGCGTCGAGTTTGAGGCGCGGCGGCAGAACCGCTACGTACTGCTCACGACAGTTCCAGAAGTGTACCGCCCCGCCCTCGACGAGCCGCGCTTCTTGCGCGAGCACAACGTGGATGGCGTGCTCGTAGCCGGCAAGGTGGACGGTGCCTTTCTGGATGCCCTCGCGGCCCTGTCGCTGCCCGTCGTGCTGGTGGATTACTCTGCGCCCGGCTTCGCCTCGGTCGAGATTGACAACGAAGGCGCAGGGCGGGCCATGGCCGAGCACTTTCTCCGGCAGGGGTATCGCCGCCCGGCGTTTGTCGGTGCCGACCCCGAACACCCCAGCCTCCGCGCCCGTCTGGTGGGCTTCCGGCGCGGCCTCGCCGACGGGGGGCACCCGCTCGATGCCGCCCGCGTGTACCTGAGCGAAGACGCGCCCACACGGGCGACGGGCAGAACGCTGGCGCGTGACGTGCTGGCCCCGCGGGAAGGTCCGGACGCCGTGTTCTGCGCCAACGACGCGCTCGCGCTCGGCCTGATCGAAGTGGCGCGCGCGCAGGGGCGGAGCGTGCCTGAAAGCCTGGCCGTGGCTGGCTTCGACGACGTGCAGAGCGCATCGGAGTCCACGCCGCCGCTTACCACCGTCCGCGTCTTCCGCGAGCACCTGGGCGAACTCTCCCTTTTGCACCTCTCCGGCCTCATCACCGCGGCCCGCGAGGCGCGCACCCGTCCGGCGGCGGCCTCCGCGGTGCGCGTGGCGACCGAACTGGTGGTGCGCGCCACGGCCTGAAGCATCCCTGCGACTCCCCTTATCACATCCCATTCCAACCCCATCCCCTACGCGCCATGAAACGATTGCTACTCCGCTGGCCCGGTCTGGCCCTCGGCCTGTGCCTGCTCCTCCCCCTTGCCGCCACCGCGCAGACGCTCTCGGCAGCGGCGCAGCAGGCTGCCAACAAGCTCTCCAACCCTGGCTTTGAGGCCAGCCGACCGGCGTACTGGACGCCCACAGGTGCAGGCGCGGTGTGGTCGGATGCGGTGGCGCGCTCGGAAGGCTACTCGCTCCAGCTTACCGGCAGCGGCGCGGCCTCGTGGACGATGGGCGAGGCGGTGCGCAACTGGACGGACTTCATCGGCGTCCATGGCAACAATGGCTTCCAGCCCGGCGAAATCGTCCTGAGCGCGTACGTGCGGGCCGAAGGCGTGAACGTGAACCCGGCCACGGACGCGCAGAAATTCCAGCTGGTGTTCGAGTTTTTCGACGCCCCCGGCGGCACCGACATTCTGGGCGGGCCCGTCGTGATCGACCTGCCGCAGAGCGCCGCTTCGACGGGCGGCTGGGTCAAGGTGGACAACACGACGCTGGGCGCGATCACGCTGCCCGCGGCGGCGCGCTCCGTTCGGATCACGTTCCGCAAGGGCGCCGAGGCAACGGGTACGATGTATCTCGATGACCTGGCGGCTTCGGCTTCTGGCGGCTGGCCCGGTACCATCCACAACGGCAACGTGGATGCCGGTGCCAACTGGTACTACTACACCCCGGACGCCGAGGGGCAATTCCCCAGCGGCCAGACGTGGATGAACACCGTCACCGACGAGGAAGCCCACACGGGCACGCACAGCCTCAAGATCATGCGCGTGGGCGCGGCAGGCGGTGAAGCCGTCCACATTTCTGAGCGCGTGCCCGTCACGCCCAACGAGCCTCTCCTGATTTCCTTCTGGGTCAAAAACGAGGGCAACGAGAAGCCAGAGGAAATCGGCACGGGCGACAACAACATCGGCCTGACGGCGCTTTGGTACACCAACATGACGGCGGGCAGCAGCGGCTACGGCGAAGTGGGCGGCGTGGACATCCGCCTCAACGGTGAGTACAACGCGATGGTGATTCCGCTTCACCCGCGCGAAGCCGCCAACGGCTGGAAACAGTACGCCTTCGTGGTGACGCCGCCCGTGCGCGGCGAGACCGAGCCCGCCGTGGTGGGCATGGAACTGCGCCTGCGCTACTGGCACGCCTTTACCGGCACGACCTACTGGGACGACGTGTTCATCGGCGACGTGGCGGACGTGAAGGAGATGCTGCCCAACTCGCTCGCCAACGGCGATTTCGAAGCCAACCGCCCGTCTTACTGGGCCTCCTCCGGTGGCGGGGCCATGTGGTCGGACGCGGTGGCGCGCTCGGAAGGCTACTCGCTCCAGCTTACCGGCAGCGGCGCGGCCTCGTGGACGATGGGCGAGGCGGTGCGCAACTGGACGGACTTCATCGGCGTCCATGGCAACAATGGCTTCCAGCCCGGCGAAATCAAGGTCGGCGGCTGGGTCAAGAGCGAAGGCGTCAACACCAACCCGACCTCGGACGCGCAGAAATTCCAGCTCGTCTTCGAGTTTTACAGTGCGCCGGGTGGCACCGACATTCTGGGCGGGCCCGTCGTGATCGACTTGCCGCAGAGTGCGGCCACGATGGACTGGACGCGCGTGGACAACACGACGCTGGGCGCGATCACGCTGCCCGCGGCGGCGCGCTCCGTTCGGATCACGTTCCGCAAAGGCGCCGAGGCGACGGGCACGATGTACCTGGACGACCTCCTGCTCGAAGGCACGGGCGGCTGGCCGGGCACCATCCACAACGCCAACGTGGACGCGGGCGCGCCGTGGTACTACTTCACGCCCGACTCGGAAGCGGGCTACCCCAACGGCCAGACGT
The DNA here is from genome assembly GCA_965365405.1 of uncultured Rhodothermales bacterium. Classification (GTDB taxonomy): domain Bacteria; phylum Bacteroidota; class Rhodothermia; order Rhodothermales; family BA12; genus CBDUCD01. The sequence goes on from CBDUBO010000134.1 coordinate 5,394, forward strand.
TTTTGAACACGCCTATGATGGCGGCGGCGTACGAGGGCAACATGGGGCTGCGCATCGCGCGCCTTGGCAATGCCGGCGGCGAGGCCGTCCACATCTCCGACCGCGTGGCTGTCAATCCGGGTGAGCCCGTCCTCATCTCCTTCCGCATGCGGACGACGGGCAACGAAAAGCCCGAGGAAATCGGCACGGGCGACAACAACGTGGGTCTGACCGGCCTGTGGTACACCAACATGACGGCGGGCCGCGACGGCTACGGCGAAGTGGGCGGCTTCGACGTGCGTTTCAACGGCGACTACAACGACCGCGTCATCCCGCGCCTGGCGCAAACCGCCGACACGCCGTGGAAGCAGTACGCCGTGGTGGCCTACCCGCCGGTGCGCGGCGCGACCGAGCCGCCCGTGGTGGGCATGGAGCTGCGCCTGCGCTACTGGCACGCCTTTACGGGCAACGCCGACTTCGACAACGTCTTCATCCCCCCGCTGGGCGGCAGCGCGCTCGTGACGACGGCCGTGGAGCCGGGCCAGACGCCCGAGCCCGCCGCCGGTGCGCGGTTGCTGCTGGGCAACAGCCCCAACCCGTTTGGCACCACCACGATGCTGGCGGTGCAGATGCCCCAAGCGGCGCACGCCACGCTCGAAGTCTATGACCTGCTGGGCCGCCGCGTGGCAACGCTGGTGGACGGCGTGATCGAAGGCGGCACCCAGCTCGTCCCCTTCGATGCTTCTGACCTGCCGGCGGGCACGTACGTGTACGTGCTCAAGAGCGGCAGCGTGCGCGAGTCGCGCGTGATGACCGTCGTGCGGTAGTCGCCGGCGGTGCGGGGTGCAGGTTTGTGGTGGACCTGCACCCCGGCACGCGCGGTGGGTAAGGGTTGGAGGCGGCGGCAACGGCAAACCCGCAGCCAGTCCGCCGCCTCCCCTTGCCCCTGTGTTTTCATCACGAACAGACCGGAGCGTGGTATGCGACTCGTGTTTTGCGTGGCGGTGTTTTTGGTGCTGCTCGCCTTCTCAGCCTCGGAAGTTGAAGCGCAGACGGGCAAGATTGCCGGGCGCATTACGGACGCCGCGACGGGCGAAGGGCTGCCCGGCGTCAACGTGCTCGTCGTGGGCACGA
>CBDUBO010000135.1:0-6495 GCA_965365405.1 uncultured Rhodothermales bacterium
TGGACGAACCTGGTGGACTTCGACCAGGAGTACGGCCACCGCAACGACGCGCCCGGCTTTGCCCGCGCCCTCGAAGCCTTCGACCAGGCCCTGCCGGCTCTGCTCGATGCCCTCCCGCCCGGTGGCCGGCTCGTGCTCACCGCCGACCACGGCAACGACCCCACCACGCCCGGCACCGACCACAACCGCGAGTTCGTGCCTCTGATCGTCGTGGGATCGGAGCCGCGGGATCTGGGCCTGCGTGCTACCTTTGCCGACCACGCCGCCTCCGTGGCCGCCTACTTCGGCCTGCCATTCAGTGTGGGCACGGCGTGGGAGTGACGAATGGGCAATTCGTCACTAGGCGATAGTCAACGGGGCAAGGTCGGTGTTCCCATTGACTATTGGCATTGAACGTTGCCCGTTGATTATTTCCTCTTCCCTTTCTCCCTTCCCGCATGGACTGGATCGTTCTCTTGCCCGCGCTCGTCGCCATCGGGCTGGCGCTGTGGACGCGGCAGGTGTACCTGTCCCTCTTTGCAGGCCTGTGGCTGGGCACGACGATCCTCGCCGGCGGCAACCCCATCGCCGGGCTGGCCGAACTGGCCAACCAGATGGTGGCCGTCTTTGCCGACGCGGGCAACACGCGCGTCGTGTTTTTCTGCCTGCTCGTGGGGGGTCTCATCGCGCTCGTACAGGCCTCGGGTGGCGTGGCGGGCTTCGTCGTGTGGGCGCAGAAACGCGGCTGGGGCAACACGCGGCGCAGCGCCGAGCTACTGGCGTTTTTCGTGGGCGTGTTCGTGTTTGTCGAGTCGAGCATCACATGCCTGACTGTGGGGGCGGTGAGCCGTCCTTTTTTCGACCGCCTGAAGCTGCCGCGTGAAAAGCTGGCCTACTACTGCGACGCCACCTCCGCGCCCGTGTGCATGGCCATCCCGCTCAACGGCTGGGGCGCGTACGTGCTGGGGCTGCTGGCCGCGCAGGGCATGGCGGCAGGAGCCGTGGCCCTGCTGGCCAAAGCGCTGCTCTTCAACTTCTACGCGCTCTTTGCCATCGCCTTCGCCTTTATCCTCGCCCTCACTGGCTGGGGCTTCGGCCCGATGCGCCGCGCCGAGGTGCGGGCCGCTACCACGGGCCAGCTTCACCGCCCCGGTGCCACACCCATGGTGACAGATGAGGTGGCCGACCTGCCGCCCGTCGAAGGCGCGCCGCGCAACCCGCTCGACCTCGTCATTCCTCTCGCCGTGATGGTCGTCATGATCTTTGTCGGCCTCTACCTGACGGGCAGCCGGGCACTGGCAGAGGAAGGCATCGTGGCGGCTTCGGTCTGGGACTTGCTCACGGCCGCGAGCGGCTCCACGTCCGTGCTGTGGGCCGTCGGGCTCGCCATCGGCGCGGCAATGCTGCTCTACGGCATCCCGCGCGGCGGACGGCCCGTGTTGACGCTGAGCCAGTCCACCGACTTGGTGCTCAAAGGCAGCGCGGGCCTCGTCGGCGTGACGCTCCTCATCGTGTTCGCCTTCGCGCTCGGCCAGGTGTCGCGCGCCCTTGAGATGGGGCCATATCTGGTGCAGCTCGTGGGGCAGACGGGTCCGGCGTGGTGGATGCCGCCGCTCGTGTTTCTCGTCGGCTGCTTCGTTTCGTTCACGCTCGGCTCTTCGTGGACGGGCTTTGCCATTCTCTTCCCCATCGCGCTCCCGCTCGCCGAGGGGCTGGGCCTCTCGCCCGCCCTCCTGGTCGGTGCCGTGCTCTCCGGCGGCGTCTTCGGCGACCACGCCTCGCCGCTGTCGGACACGACGATCATCTCGTCCATGTCGGCGGCGTGCGACCACGTGGATCACGTCAACACGCAGCTTCCGTACACGCTCGTAATCGCTGCCCTCTCCGCCGTCGCCTTTGCCCTCGCGGGAGCGGTGATGGGCTGAGGCTGTCTCGGATGGCGGATTGAACAGGAGCGGGCTGCACAAATCCGAAATCCGCAACCGCCATGTCCGACGCGCCGCCTCCGCCGCTCGCGCCGCGCCCCCGCTTCGACTGGTGGCCGGTGCTGCTCGAAGCTTTTTTCGTGGTGATGGGGGTGGTGCTGGCCCTCGCGGCCAACGAGTGGCGACAGCACCGAGCCGACGCCCGGCGCGCCCACACGGCCCTCGAAGCCATCGGGGAGGAGTTGGAGGCCAACCGGGAGGCCGTCGCGCAGTCGCTCGCCTATCATTTCCAACTCGACGACACGCTGCGCGCGTTCGCACGCCAGGCCTCCCCCGACGCCCACCCGGACGCGCGGACGTTCGCACGCGGCTTCGTCGCCCCGGCCTCCGTACTCACGACGGCCTGGGAGACGGCGGCAGCGACGGATGCCATCGGCCACATGCCGTACAGCCGCGTCGTCCAGCTCAACCGCGTATACGAGCAGCAGCGCAAGTACGAAGCGCAGGCCGAGGTGGTGGGCCAGATCATCTACCAGCAGCTCTTCAGCCAGGGCTTCGACCAGATGCTGCGGCACTACCGCAACCTCAACACCATCGTCGGGACGTTCTGGTACCGTGAGTGCCAGCTACTTGAAACCTACGACACAGTCCTTGACGCGCTTGGCCGGCCTCCACGCGCCACGCTTCCGGCTCCGTGCCGTTACATCGGGCAGGAGCGCTGACGGCTGCGGCGGCCAGATTTCATAGCGGTCGCCACCCTGCGCTTTGTAGTTTGACGTGCTCACCCCCCGCTCCGATGTCTCTCTTTGGTAAGCCCACCGCGCTGGGCGCGCTGCTCGAAAACGTGATCGACTCGATGGGCCTCCAGCCCCGCATCGACGCGACGCGCGTGGTGGAGGCGTGGGCCATCGTCGCCGGCCCGCAGATCTGCGCCGTCACCGAACGGGCGCGCTACCGCGATGGCACGCTCAACGTCCAGCTTACGTCGTCCGTCTGGCGGCATTCCCTGCACACGCAGCGCGGCGCGTGGCGGTGCCGCCTCAACGAGGAGTTGGGCGACGAGCTGGTGCGCGAGATCGTGTTCCGGTAAAAGCAACCGCAGCAGCCTCCCGCGTGGCACCCCTGCGGGGTGGACTGAAAGCTGTGCGTCGGCGCTGCTACGAACGGGGCACCGGATAGCCTGAACGAACAGCCGGAGCATGGCGCGTCGGCGCGGGCACGGGCGGTGCCGCAGCATATCCGTCGCCCGAAGCGTGGGTGCCGGACGCGGTGCGAAAGCGCTGCACGTCCGCCTGGAGGCGCACGGCCAGGCGGCTGAGTTCGTCCGTGGCCGTCGCCACCTGACCGGTGCCGTTGGCGGCCTCGTTGGCCCCGTCGGTGATAGCCGCCACGTTGCGGGCGATGCTTTCGCTCGTGACGCTCTGCTCCTCGCTGGCCGCTGCAATCTGCATGATCATGTCACAGGCGTGCTGGGTGCCTTCCACGATGCGCCCGAGCGCCACGCCGGCGGATTCGGCCAGGTTCAGGCCGCCCTCGACCTCGCTGCGCCCCCGGTCCATCGCCTGCACCGCCGCGGCGGTATCCTGCTGGATGGTGACGATCATGCCCTCGATGTCGCGCGTGGCGGCGGCGGTGCGCTCGGCCAGCTTGCGCACCTCGTCGGCCACGACGGCGAAGCCGCGACCCTGCTCGCCCGCCCGCGCCGCCTCGATGGTGGCGTTGAGCGCGAGCAGGTTCGTCTGCTCGGCAATCTCGCTGATGGTAGCCGTGATGGTGCCGATCTTGTGGCTCGACGCGCCCAGGCGCTGCACCGTGGCCACGGTCTGCTGCGAGACGCGGGCCACCTCGCGGATCTTCTCGACCGTCTGCTGCACCACGCGCCCACCCTCTTCGGCCAGCTGGCCGTTCTCGGCGGCGGCCTCGGCGGTGCGCGTGGCCGTGGACGAGTTCTCGACAATCGTGCGCACCATCTCCTCGATGGAGGCGGCCACGTCCTGCGCCTGAGCCGACTGCTCGCGCGTTCCGCCGGCAATCTGATCAATCGTCGCGCTCATCTCCACCGAGGCGGCGGCGACGGCCTCCACGGCCTGACGCACGCCTTCGATCGTCATCGAGAGCGACACGACGGCGTCGTTGAAGCCGGCGTAGAGGCGCGGCAGGGCCTCCATCTGGCTCTTTTCCACGCTCGCCACGTCCAGCCGCACCGTCAGGTCGCCCTCGGCAAAGTGGTTCATCGCCGTCAGCACCGTGTTGACGCCTTCTTCGAGGTGTTCGCGCACCGCCCGGCGCTCGGCCGCGCTGCGGTAGCTGTCGATGGTGACGGCGATGAGTTCGGCCAGCAGCTCCATTACGTCCTGGTCGTCCTGACTGAACTCGTTGTAGGCATCATCTCGCTCGGACAGGTAGATGTTGCCCAGCGTGACACCGTTGAACCGGATAGGCACGGCCAGCAGCGACTTCATGTCTGGGTGGCCCGTGGGGAAACCGACGGAAGCCGCGTGCTCTTTCATGTGGGCCATGCGCAGCGTTTCGCCCCCCTTCTGCAAGTGTCCGAGCAACCCCTTGCCTTCGGGCAGACGCCCAATGCGCGCCGTCTCCTCATCCGAGATTCCCTGCGTGAGGAACAGTTCGATCTCGCCCTGCGCGTCGAAGACTGAAAGGGCGGCATACCGGGCGCGGGTGATGTGGCGTGCGCCTTCGAGTACGGCGTTCAGCCCTTTCTTCAGATCGCGTTCCCCGTTCACGGCACGCGAAACGGCGATGGCGGTGTCGAGGGCCGTCGTGCGTTTCTGCACGCGGCCTGCCAGCCGGTTGAGTACCACCGCCATCTGGCCCAGCTCGTCGTGGTTCTTAGCGTCGAACGACACGTCCGCCTGCCCTTCGATGAGTGCCTGGGCCGTCTGGCTCATCTTCCCAATGCCGCCCCCCACGTAGCGCGTGAGGCGGAAGGTGAGCAGCGCCCCTATCACGATCACGAACAGGAAAAATGACAGGCTGATGCGCGCCAGGCGCGTCGTGAACGCCTCGTTTTGCGCTCTGAGAAAGGTGGCGTAGGTGCCCAGCTCGGCCTCTGTGGCCTGCTGCGTCGCGGCAGCCTCCTCGGCCAGCGGGGCCACGACCCCCTCGGCGTGCTGCCACGCCAGGTCGTGTTCACCTGCTACCGCGTATTCGAGTGCCACGTCGCGCTCCCGGATAAAGGCTGCGCGCTTGCTGGCGAAGGCTTGGTAGCGGGCTTTGAGTTTGGGCGTTGCCAGCATGGGCTCCAGCGCGGCCTGCCGCTCGTCAATTTCTTCCTGGAATCCCTGTACGAGCTTGATCTCCTCTTGCTGCTCGGCGGCATCACGGGTGAGCACAGCCCGGTTGAAATGCACCCGCATCTCCTGGAACGTCTCGCCGATGGCACTCAGGTGCAGTGCCGGCTGATCTACGGTGGCGTCGAGCGTCTGCCGGTGCGCGCTGACGGCGTGTTCCTGATAGACGGCGAGCCCCTCGATGGTAGCGGTGAGCAGGATGACGGCCCCAAAGCTCACATATAGCTTGGCGCGGATGGAAAGGTCACGGATGGTCTGAAGCGAGGGCATTCGAAGGCAACGGATGAGGGGTAGAGTTGCGGAGAGGTCGTGCTCTATGGATCGGCCTTCCTGGCTCACGCTTAATCCGCCCCAGACGGCAGGATGCAAAAAAGCCTGGCCTCCGCGCGGGAAGCCAGGCCCTGAGCAACTGCCTGTGGAGCGCCTAACCGTTCATCCGTCGTAGCGGCGGAAAACGACCGTCGTGTTGTGTCCACCGAAGCCGAAGGCATTGGAGGCCGCCACGCGCACGTCGCGCTCTTTCGGCTCGCCGAAGGTGTAATCGAGGTCACACGCCGGGTCGGGGTGCGCGAAATTGATCGTCGGCGGGATGCGGCCGTGCTGGATGGCGAGGATCGAAGCGATGGCCTCGACGGCTCCTGCCGCGCCCAGCAGGTGGCCCGTCATGCTCTTGGTCGAGGACACGCTCATCTGGTAGGCGTGGCTGCCGAAGACCTCCTTGATGGCGTTGGTTTCGGCCACGTCGCCCAGCGGCGTCGAGGTGCCGTGCATGTTGAGGTAGTCCACCTCTTCGGGCTGGATGCCCGCGTCGTCGAGGGCGTTGCGCATGCCCAGCGCCGCGCCGATGCCGTCGGGGTGCGGGGCCGTCATGTGGTGCGCGTCGGCGCTCATGCCCACGCCGATGAGTTCGGCGTAGATGCGGGCGCCGCGTGCCTGCGCATGTTCGAGGCTTTCGAGCACGAGCGCGCCCGCGCCCTCGCCCAGCACGAAGCCGTCGCGCGTGCTGTCGAAGGGCCGGCTGGCCGTCTCCGGGCTGTCGTTGCGCGTCGAGAGTGCCTTGAGCGCGTTGAAGCCGCCCACCCCCAGTTCGGTTACGCTCGCCTCCGAGCCGCCGCACACCATCACATCGGAGGTGCCGCGCTGGATGAGCACGAAGGCGTCGCCGATGTTGTTGTTGCCGGTAGCGCAGGCGCTCACGATGCCATAGTTGGGCCCGCGCAGCCCGTACTGCATCGAGATCAGGCCGGGGGCCATGTCCACGATGAGCATCGGGATGAAGA
>CBDUBO010000136.1:0-6482 GCA_965365405.1 uncultured Rhodothermales bacterium
CAACCCCTCGCACCATCCGTCGAGGCCGAAACGTCGGTGGGCGGCACGCTCGACCTCAACGCGCGCGGCGTGCTGGCCGAAAAGCTGGCCTTTTCCTTCAACGCGAACCTGTTCTGGACGCGCCTCCGCGACCCGCTCGTCGCCACGCCCGGTCGGGGTGGCGAGCTGTTCATCACCAACGCCAGCGGCGCGGCCACCACGCGCGGCGTCGAGACGAGCGCCCGCCTCGACCTGGAGCCGCTCAAGCTATTCCTCGGCTACGTCCTGCTCGATGCCCAACTGGAGGCCGGTGGGCAGACCGAGCACCTGCCCCTGACGGCACGGCACCGCACGTACACGGTGCTCGTGTGGGAAGAACACGGCCGCTTCCGGTTGGGCCTGGAGGCGTATTACACCGGCCCGCAGGCGCTCTCGGACGGCGGTGAATCGCCGGGATACTGGATCACCGGGATCATGGGCGAACGGCGCTTCGGGCGCGTGAGCGTTTTCCTCAACCTGGAGAACTTCACCGACACGCGCCAGAGCCGGGAGGCCCCGCTCGTGACCGGCCCGCCCCAGTCGCCCACCTTTGCCGAGGTGTGGGGGCCCACGGACGGCTTCGTCGCCAACGGTGGGGTGAAGATCAGGCTGTGACGTTCGGTAGGGACGGGCCGCAGCCCGTCCCTACTGCGTCGGCCCTGCATCATTCCTGCTGCCAGACGCGGCGTAGGGCGGCCAGGGCGGCTACGCCCGCAGCCGTTGCGGCAGCGGCACCGGCGACCTTTGCCACACCCGGCTTCAGGATTTCCTGTGCGGCGAGGTAACCACTCGCGGCGTTGTTGCCCGCGCCCGGCCACGTGCCCGCGCCCACCATGTAGAGCCCGCCAAGGGGCATCCGGTAGCGCGAGTGGCCCGGCGCGGGACGCCACAGAAAGTTCTGGCTGAGGTGGTGGCTGCCCGCAATCGAGTCGCCGCCGACGAGGTTCGGGTTGCTGGCTTCCAGGTCGGCAGGGGAAATCACGTGCCGCCCGATAATCCTTTCGCGCACACCCGGCGCGTAGACTTCGAGCTTGTCGAGGACGCGCTCGGCAAAAGGCTCAGCCGCCTCGTGCCACGTCGCCGCGCCAATCTCGCCGTCGGCATCGCCCGCAATCTCACGCGGCAGCGGGCGCACCTGAATCCAGAGCAGGTGCGCGCCATCGGGCGTGCGGCTCGCGTCCACCGCCGTCGTCTGCCCGACGATGAGGAGGGGGCTCTGGGGCAAGAGGCCGTTCTGCGCCTCGGTGTAGGCCTGCGCAAGCGTATCCACGTACGGCGCGACGTGGACGTAGGCGAATTTGCTGATTGCCTCGCCCGCCTGCCACGGCACGGGGCCGTCCAGGGCCAGGTGTACCATCATCGTGGCCGGGCCGTACTGGAAGCGCGCTACAGAAGCGCGGAAATCGTCTGGCAGCGGCGCCTCCGCGAGTAGCTGGCCGAAAAGCACGCGCGGCGTCAGGCCCGCCACGATGGTTGGCGCGGCCAAGCGCTCGCCGGAAGCCAGTTCGACGCCCGTCACGCGCTCACCCTCGGTCGTGATGCAGGCGACTTCAGCGCCACAGCGCACCTCTCCACCGGCCTCCTCGACAAGCGCAACGAGGGACTCGGTGAGCCGGGAGGCGCCGCCCTCGACGATGGAAATGCCTTCCTCCATGTCCGAGAACGCTTCCAGGAGCGGAAACATGCCGCCGCCCGACACGTCAGGGCCGAAGTCGAGGTGGAGGCCCCACGTGGCGATAAGGGCTTTGGCCTCCGGCGAGGCGAAAAAGGCGTCGCCCATCTCGCGGGTGGACATGAGCACGAGCCGCGCCAGCCCTTCGAGGTCGTGAACGCCCGCCGTGGCGGCGGCTTTGCCCAGCGCGAGCGCTGCACCTGCCGAGGGAAGGGCGGTGCTGTAGAGGGGCAGGAGCGTTTTTTGGAACGTCTGGAACTGACCGTAGAGCGTCTGCCAGCCCTCGGCGTCGGCGGGGTTGTGTGCGCGCAATTCGTCCAGCGTGCGCGCCTTGTCGGAATAGACGCGCAGGCTCGTACCGTCCGGGAAAACGTTGCAGTAGGGCGTTTGAGACCGGGCGAAGCGCAGGCCGTGCTTCTGAAGGTCCTCCGTCAGCTCTTTCCAGACCGGCGAGGCCAGAAAGAGGTTCATGTTGGTCGAGTAGAGGTCGTGCTCGTAGCCGGGGCGCGTGGCCTCGCCGCTGCGGATGCAGCCGCCTGCCTCGGCGTTGCGTTCCAGCACGAGCGTTTTGCGGCCCGCGCGGGCCAGGTAGAGCGCGGTGACGAGGCCGTTGTGGCCGCCGCCCACCACGAGGGCGTCGTAATCGGGCATGGAAGGGCGTGAGAAAGGCTGCCTCTTTTGACGTACCTGCTCCCCGGCGGGTCGCGTCGGAGGGAATCGTTACACCGCGCTGTCTGAACAGCCTGCCTGAACCCTTAGCGGACGACAACCACGCGCTGCGTGGCGTGATAGGTTTCGCCCCGGATGCGGCAGAAGTAGAGGCCCGCGCCAAGCTGCTGCGCGTCCACCGGGATGGCATACTCGGTGTCGGCCCGGAGCGGGCCGCGGTAGAGTGTTTCCACGTGCCGCCCCAGCGCGTCGAACAGGTCGGCCTCGACGTGCTGAGCCTCGGCCACGCGCAGGACGACTTTTGCCAGCGTGCGCGCCGGGTTGGGGAAGATCACGGCGGCCCCGCCTCCGCCTGCATATGGCACGCCAGCCAGCACGCGTGGGTCGAGCGCAAAGTCCGTCACGCGCCGTCCTTCTGCTGCGGGCGCGGGCATCACAGCGCCCGGACGGTTCGCCTCCCGCTGGTAGAGGGTAGAGGAAGCTTCGTCTACCCAGTAGAGCATCCGGTCAGGTGCGTTGTACGCGAGCGCGGTGGGCCGCTGGCCTTCCATTTCTGCCACGTCTTCCACAGTGCCCGTCGCAAGGACTACGCGCTGCACTTTGCCCTCGTCGCGGCTGGTCAGGTAGAGGTACTGCCCCTCGGCGTCCATCGCCATGTCCATAGCAAACGCAAACTCAAAGAAGGGGGACGTCAGCGTGGCGACCACTTCGCGGCCGGCACCGCCGAGCGAGGCGCGGTAGAGCAGATGCTCGTCGGAGGTGTCGAAGGTGAGCCAGTAGAGGTGGTTGCGCGGCACGTCGAGCGCCAGCGGCCCGGCTACACCATTTCCGGGTTCGATGACGGTTTCGACGCCTGTCCCGTCCACATCCGCACGGCGGACGCGCGCCGCACCGGGCTCCGTCCAGTAAAGCTTCTGATGCCTTTCATCCAGGGTCAGTCGCCCCGGATTGGCCAGTCCCGTAACCACACTGCTCACCTGGAGCGTTTCGAGGTCGAGCCTCTGGACGCGCCCATCGTTGAGCGCCTTCGCCGTCCAGTAGAGCGCATTGCCTGATGGATCGAACACGAGATCGTCCATCACTCCATAGATTTCGGAGCGGAGCACGTCCGTCGGGGTGGCAGCGCCTTCGCTGTACGACTGAATCGCTCCCGACCAGTGGTCGGCCAGGTAGAAACGGCGCTGCGCGGTGCTGAACGCCAGGTCTGCGTACAGAATCCCGGTGGTGAGGTGTGTTTGCAGGTCGGTACCATCGAGGCGGGCTGAGCGAAGCCGGCCAGAATGGAGCCAGTAGAGGCGCTGGCCTGCCGCGTCAACCGTCAGGCCCGTGCTGTACCGCACGCCGTCTCCAAACCAGATGGACCCCATCAGGACGCGCTTGTCGGTGCCGTCGGCGCGGGTGCGACCGATCAGGTTTTTGTGCGCCCAGAACAGCGTCTGCGAAGAGGCATCGTAGGCAAAATCGGTGAAGGTCGAGATCCCGTCCTCGTAGGTGAGAAGCGTGTCGCGGTGTCCTGAGGACAGGTCAACCTTCTCTACGTGATAGTCCGCAGACAGAAAGAGCCATCCCCGTTGCGCGTCGAGCGCGAAGTCGAAGAACTCCTCCGTCCCGTTGGAAAACAGCGTTTCGGCACCCGAACCGTCGAGGCGGGCGCGCTTAATGGCAGCGCTCTCCGGCCAGACGTCGTTGCCCTCGCGCCGGACGCGCACCTCCTGCCAGTAAACGTAGCCTGCTGCGCTGTTGAGCAGAAGGTCGGTTCGGTAGCTGCCGTCTTCTTCAGCGACGGTTTCCACACCTTGCCCCTCGTAGCTGGAGCGCTTGATGGTACCGGTGTCGCGTTCGATCCAGTACAGCTTGCGGTGCAGTGTGTCGAGGGCAAGGCTGGCAGGATGCTGGATGGCGGGGTCTACCAGCGTTTCCGGCATGCCCCCTGCGAGCGGGGCGCGCAGAATCTGCTTGGTGCGCGCGTCGTGCCAGTAAAGCGAGGGCTGGGCAGGCAGAAGGGGGCAGGCGAAAAGCAGCGCCACCAGCACGGCCAGCGCCCGGCGGCGTAAAGTAGGAGGAGGCGCGGGAAAGCGCATCGGGCAGGGAGGTGAGCCGAACAGACGAGGCGCAAGGGTAGCACAGCTTTGCGCGCGCGGGCAAGGCGGAAGCAGGTGACCTGACGGCGGATAGCACCGCCGTTAACAAACCGTGAACGCGGCGAGAAGCGTAACAAAGGGCATGGGCTCTCGTTGGGCCGGCAGCCACTTTTCGCGCCATGCCCCGATTGCTTCTGCTGGTCCTGCTGGGCCTGATCGCCACGTCTGCCACGGCCCAGCGCGCCAGCCTCTCCGGCTTCGTCCGCGACGCGGCCACAGGCGAAACGCTTCTCCTTGCCACCGTCCGCCTCGAAGGCACCTCGCTCGGCGCGGCCACCAACAACAGCGGCTACTACACCATCGCGGGCATCGCGCCGGGCACGTACACGCTCGTGGCGAGCTACATCGGCTTCCGCGACCTGAGGCAGGAAGTCACGCTGGCCGCCGGCGAGAGCCGCCGCCTCGACCTCGAACTGCGCGCCGGGTCGGAAGAACTCGGTGAGGTGGTCGTCGAGGACCGGGCGGAGGAGGAAGAAATCCGCCGCGTGGGCACGGCACAGGTTTCGACCGAACTCATCCGGCAGCTTCCCACGGTGCTGGAGCCGGACGTTTTCCGCTCGCTCCAGCTCTTGCCCGGCGTCAAGAACATCTCGGACTTCTCCTCCGGCCTCTACATCCGGGGCGGCTCGCCCGACCAGACGCTCATCCTGCTCGACCGCACGACGGTCTACAACCCGACGCACTTTTTCGGCTTCTTCTCCACCTTCAACCCCGACGCCATCAAGGACGTGCGCGTGTACAAGGGCGGATACCCGGCCGAGTACGGCGGGCGGCTTGGCTCCGTCGTGGACATCTACAACAAAGACGGCAACCGGCAGGAGCTGGACGGAAGCCTGAGCGTGGGATTGCTGGCTTCGCGCGCCCTGGTCGAGGGGCCATTCAAAAAGGGCTCGTTCATGCTCGCCGCGCGCCGTTCCACCATCGAGCCGCTTCTGGCCGCGGCCAAGAGCGCCGACATCGACGGGCTGCCCGAGGCGTTCTACTTCTACGACCTCAACGGCAAGCTCAACTTCGACGCGAGTCAGAACAACCGCTTTTCGCTCGCCTTCTACGCCGGGCGCGACTACGTGCGCGTGCCGTTTCTGACGGACGAAACGACGGGCGAGGCGACGGCAGAGGTCAATCTCGCTTACGGCAACACGACGGGCAGCCTGAACTGGACGCACCTGTTCTCGAACACGCTCTTTTCCAACTTCACCTTCACGGCGTCGCGCTACTACTCGAAGCCGGATTTCTTCATCGCCGAGACCAACTTCTCCCAGCGCACCCGCATCACCGACCTGTCGGCCAAAGGCGACATCGAGTGGGTGCCCAACGCGCTCCACGAGGTGAAGGTGGGCGTGTGGGCCGGGCAGTTCGACTTGCAGTACAGCCGCGCCTTCGACGGCGACGTGAACTTCGACCCGCGCATCACGAGTGGCTACGCTTCTGTTTACGCCCAAGAGCGCTTCAAGCCCACGCCCAAGTGGACGCTGGAGGCGGGCGTGCGCGCCCAGTACTTCGAGGACGGCGACTACGTGCGCGTCGAGCCCCGGGCCTCGGTCGAGCACCGCCCGCGCGGCGACGACAACGTGCGCGTGCAGGTGGGTTACGGGCGCTACTACCAGTTTTTGACGCTCATCACGAGCGAGATTTTCTCCGGGGCCGACTTCTGGCTGACGGCGGCCGACGGCGTCCGCCCCGCTTCGGGCGATCAGTTCGTGGCAGGCATCAAGACGCGCCCCACGTCCACGCTCAACTTCGACCTGGAAGGCTACTACCGGACGATGGACAACCTGTTTACCATCGACCCGACCAACCAGGATCCGGCGGGACTTGATTACCCGGACTACTTCATCGTGGGCGAGGGCTACGCCTGGGGCGTCGAGGCGCAGCTCGAAGGGCGCGTGGGGCGGGTGAGTGGACTCGCGGCTTACACCTACAGCGTGACGCGCCGCCGCTACCCCGGCACCGACTTCCCCAACGTGGCCCCCGGCGACCGC